>JBILBQ010000016.1:0-42027 GCA_044353615.1 Algoriphagus sp.
TCTTTGTGAACTAGTTTTCCATTAAGGTAATCTATCATAAGCTTTCTTTGCTGGATTGGGCATCCACTACGGCGATGGCTACCATATTGACGATTTCGCGGATGGAGCTTCCCAGCTGCAGAATATGCACTGGTTTATTCATCCCCAATAGGATGGGACCGATTGCTTCTGCGTTTCCAAGTTCAGCCAAAAGCTTGTAAGCAATGTTTGAAGAAGCCAAATCGGGAAAAATAAGTGTATTGACTTCCTTCCCTTTTTGTGATAGGGCGGAGAACGGATAGAATTCCTTCTGAATTTCTTGGTTCAGGGCCACATTGGCCTGCATTTCCCCTTCGATAATCAAGTCTGGGTATTTTTCTTTAGCCAAGGCAGTAGCTTTAGCCATTTTCGAGGGGATATCTCCCTGAGCAGACCCAAAATTGGAGTAGGAGAGTAGTGCAATCCGTGGTACCATATTAAAAAACTTCACTGCTGTAGCGGTGAGTCCAATGATATCCACGAGTTCTTCAGCGGTAGGATTGAGATTGACCGTTGCGTCTGCAAAGAAATAAGGGCCTCGTGGCGTGTTCAAGATATACATGCCTGCTACTCGATTGACTCCTTTTTTCACGCCAATGGTTTGTAGGGAAGGTAGGATTGTTTTTGGGTAATCGCGGGTAAGCCCTGAAATAAAGGCGTCTGCTTCTCCAGTTTCGACCATTAAGGCACCGAAATAATTGCGTTCCTTTACCAATCTGTTCGCACCGGGTAGTGTCATGCCTTTACGCTGTCTCTTTTGCGCAAGGATTTTACCAAACTTCTCATTCATTTTCCGCTCTTCCATGGGGTCAATGATGGTGACACCGTCAAGGTCAAGCGAATTCTCTTCGATTAATTCCAAAATTCGTTCCCGATTGCCTAAAAGGATAGGGATTGCGATTTTTTCATCTCGAATCAACTGCGCTGCTTTCAAGATTTTGAGGTTATCCGCCTCTCCGAAAACCACTCGTTTTGGATCTTTTTTGGCTCTTCCGATGACAATAGACATCAAGCGCTCGTCAATGCCAATTCGTTTCTGGAGCTCCACTTCGTAGGCCTCCCAGTCGGTAATGATTTTTTTTGCTACTCCAGATTCAATGGCCGCCTTGGCTACAGCTGGAGCGATGGTAGTAATGAGGCGTGGATCTACTGGTTTGGGAATCAAATAAAATCTTCCAAAACTGAGGTTGCTCTCTCCATAGGCTTTGGTGACAATTTCTGGGACTGGTTCTTTGGCAAGCTTGGCAATTGCTTTTGCTGCGGCAAGCTTCATCTCTTCATTAATTGTTGTGGCCCGCACATCCAAAGCCCCTCTAAAAATGTAAGGAAATCCCAAGACATTATTGACTTGGTTGGGGTGGTCTGAACGCCCAGTAGCCATGAGCACATCTTCTCGTGCAGAAAGGGCAGTTTCGTAGGCAATCTCAGGATCTGGATTGGCCAGGGCAAATACAATTGGATCTGCTGCCATGGATTGGATCAGTTCCGGAGCGATGATATTGCCTGCAGAAAGCCCTAGAAATACATCTGCCCCTGGCATGGCCTCGGCGATGGTATGGAAGTTTTGAGTTGTGGCAAACTCGATATGCTCTCCTGCCAATCCTGGACGATCAGTACGGATAACCCCGTCTTTATCGCAAACCACGATGTGTTCTTTTTTGACTCCTAAGGTCAAATAAAAGCGAAGGCAGGATATGGCAGCGGCACCCGCACCGCTAACGACTATGCGGATTTCTTCAATCTTTTTTTCAACCAGCTCAAGGGCATTGAGCAAGGCAGCTCCAGTGATGATGGCTGTCCCGTGCTGGTCATCGTGCATGACCGGAATTTTCATCTCCCGTTTTAGCGTCTGCTCTATCTCGAAGCATTCTGGTGCTTTGATATCCTCTAGGTTGATGCCTCCAAAAGTGGGCTCAAGTGACTTGATGATTTGAATAAGCTTCTTTGGGTCTTTCTCATCTATCTCCAAATCAAAGACATCAATTCCCGCAAATTTTTTGAAAAGTACTCCTTTTCCTTCCATCACTGGTTTGGATGCTTCAGGACCGATATCTCCCAATCCAAGTACAGCGGTACCATTAGAGATGACCGCTACCAAATTGCCTTTGGCGGTGTATTTATACACATTTTCTACATCGGCAGCAATTTCCTTGCAAGGTTCTGCTACGCCTGGTGAATAGGCTAGCGCAAGATCCAATTGGCTGGAAACTGGCTTGGAAGGAATCACTTGGATTTTTCCTGGAGAGCCTTGGCTATGGTAATTTAATGCGTCTTCTTTTCTGATTTTAATCGCCATAAATGGAGGGTATAAGCTGGGTTTATAATCCCGTTTTTTCATTCCAACTCACGTTGGTTTTGAGAAGTACGGTCTGAATCTCTCGCAAAGCACCTGCGTGTTGTTCGTTAGGAAAGTATACAAAACCTTCCATGTAGTACAATTTCCCTTTCTTCTCATCAATCATTAAATAGCCTAGGTAAGTTCCACCCATGCTGAGGTCATTGGTCTTCCAAGTGCCCCGGATTTCAACTGTAAAATTACCATTAATCACTAGGTTTCGGAAAGCCGGTGGGATTTGTTTTTCACTTGTCATGAAGGAGTTGGGGTTCTCTGGATCTGCAAAAATGTGAGTCTTTGCGATTGAATCACGCAGTTGAAGGATATTTTCCGGAAAGGTTTGTTCTTCGTTTTTGTAATCTTCCACATGGAAATACACGCTGATGTCTGGTCGATCTTGGGTGGGGGTAGGTTGTCTCAACCAAAGGAATCCAGGGACAGATTTGGCGATCTGGTAGGATACCGGAGGCATAATTTCGATGCCCAGGTTTTTGCGGCCATCACTTTGTGCAGTTGCGTTTTTCCGAGCCAATAAAGCCTTTGCTAATCGGTCTCTTTCTCGAATTTCGAAAAGATTTTGGAGCTGATCTTTATGCTTCTGAAGGTTGCTGATTAGCTCTTTTTCCGTGTTTCCAAACAAATAAAGTACTTCTTGGCCTATGGCGAACTCGTCTTCCATCCGTAGTGAATAGATGCTTGGATCAGCAGCGGCTTTGGCTTTGGATTCGGGAGTGAATTGTCCATTGATGACTTGGCTTCCGCCTTTTTTATCGTCGAATGTGGTGACATACACAATGTTGGTATACATTTTCAGCATCCGTGTCATGGCACGTGGATCTACACGACGAACCTTAAATTGAGATTCAGAGCGGAGCATGCCCGGTAGGTCCGCTTCAAAAATTGCACGTAGCTCATCGCCAACAGGCCCTGCCCATTTGGTCGAATCGATGGCGAGGATTATTTCACCTACCGAACCTCTTGCTTTGGGTTTGGAGCTATTGGATCCAGCACCTTCTTCGCAGGAGAACATAAAAAGGCAACACAAAGAAAGGAGGCTTATGTAAATTACTTTCATAGGATGGCTTGTTTCTAAAGGAAGTGTAAAAAGGTATTTTAATTAATTAGCTCTAGATTATTCAAAAACAGGTACTTTTTTAGCCCACAATTAAGCGCTGACCAGGCTTGATTTGGGTTGTGTTCAGGTTGTTCAACCGCTTTATTTGTTCAATACTCAACGCGTGCTTTTGTGATATCATCCATAACGAATCTCCTGGTCGGACGGTGTAGGTTTTTGAGGAGGTAGGACTATCTGAATTCAGCGAGATGCTTTTACCTGTGGAAAGGTTAGAATTGAAGTGGATGATGAGAATTTGCCCTTCCTTAATCAAATTTGAACCAAGATTATTCCATTGCTTAATTTGGGTTAGAGTCACTCCATGTCGGTTAGCGATTGTTCCAAGGGCATCGCCAGACTTCACTTTATAGGCTATTCTTGTGGAGGACTGCTGAGTACTGCTGCCTTTTGCATCTGTTTCTATCGGGGTTGTGGAAGCCAATAACACAGGTGTAGCTTTGGATAAGGAGTCACCTATCGAGGCCAAGTTTTCCTTGATAAAAAATGCTTTGGATTTTGGAACCCGTATGGACATGGAACGGTGAGATTCTGGAACCTTCCCTTGTTTTATAGATGGGTTTAGTTTCTCTAACTCCTTCAAGCAAACCGTTGTAAGAGAGGCCAAAGTTTTGAGATGAAAGGTTTTATCAAAATTAACCTGTTCATACTCCATAGGATAGCTTGGTTCTTCTAAGTGCAAGTTGTGCTCCTCAAGGTGATTTAGAATGTAAAGCATTGCCTGAAATTGAGGCACATAACTGCGAGTTTCCTTGGGTAGGTAATCATAAATTCCCCAAAAAGTAGTTTTCCCGCCAGAATTTCGAATTGCTTTTCGGACATTGCCTGGACCACAGTTATATGCAGCAAGGGCTACTTCCCAGTTTCCAAACATTTTATAGAGTGCTTTGAGGTATTTTGCCGCAGCTTCAGTGGACTTTTCTGGATCCATCCGGTCATCAATATCTGGATTTACTTGCATGCCATATTCTCGTCCAGTAGCAGGCATAAATTGCCAAAGCCCCATGGCTCCCATGTGCGACTTGATTTTTGGGTCTAAGCCTGATTCAATGATGGAAAGGTGTTGAATTTCTACAGGCATGCTAAAATCTTTCATGGTTTCCTCATACATCGGAAAATACTGCTCTTTCCGTGCCAAGACCATTTTCATGTAATCACGATTGCGTACAGTGAAGTATTGAATAAAAGAAAAAACGCGATCATTTAATTCAAAATCCATCTCTAAGTCCATCTTCTGGATTCGCGCTGCTACTTCTTCATAGGTGAAATCAGGAACATAGTCGTAATGATAGTTCGGTAGTACAATCGCTAATTGTCCTGAATTAGAAAGTCTACTTTCTTGAGAAAATGCCTTAAAATTAAAAAAAAGGAAACTAGCGGCACTAGCTAGAAATATTCTTAAAATAATGTTCTTCATCACAACCTAATTTAATGTCAAGGTACTTAAATAGTGACCAAAGGCATACAGTTCTTCTTCTTTAAAGGAGTTTGCGACCAACTGAAGCCCGATGGGCATCCCTGAATCATCTTTTCCATTTGGAATAGATAGGGCAGGAACACCGGTGACAGAAGCTTGCACTGTAAATAAATCTTCCAAGTACATCGCGACAGGATCACCCCCATGTTCCCCAAATTTAAAAGCTGTTGTTGGGGTTGTTGGGAGTAAAAGGTAGTCAAAATCTGTTAATAAATTGGCAGTAAGTTCTCTGATTATTCGTCGAACTTTTTGAGCCTTAGTGAAATAGGCATCGTGGTAGCTAGCGGAAAGCACGAATGTTCCAAGCATTATCCTTCGTTTGGCTTCCTCACCAAATCCTTCGCTTCGACTATTTTTATAAAGCTGTTCTAGATTTTGCGCTTGAGGAGTTCGATAGCCATATTTCACTCCATCAAATCGAGCTAAATTTGCGCTCGCCTCTGCAGTGGTCAAGATATAGTAAGTGGGAAGCACATATTTCAATTGAGGAAAGTCAACTTCCTGAACTTCGTGTCCCTCGGTTTTTAGCTTTTCGATTACCTTCAAGGTATTGCGCTTGATTTCCGGTTGTAAAGCCGGAGCATGCAATGCCTCCTTCAAAACAGCAATTTTTATAGATCGCTTTGGGAAATTAAGCTTGCTGTAAGGCTTTACCACCTCCTTCGAGGAAGTGCTGTCTTTTTCATCATAGCCTGCGATGATCTCAAGAACTAAGGCATTGTCCTTTATTGTAGATGAAAAAACACCGATGGTGTCAAAGGAAGAAGCATAGGCGATTAATCCCCAACGGGAGACTCGAGAGTAGCTGGGTTTCATGCCAACAACACCGGTAAATGCAGCTGGCTGACGAACCGATCCTCCGGTGTCTGATCCCAAGGTTACCGTACATAAATTGGCCTGAACGGCCACTGCCGACCCACCAGAAGATCCTCCGGGAACACGGGTGGGGTCTAGTTCTTGGTAAACTTTACCGTAGGCAGAATGCTCATTGGAGCTACCCATACCAAATTCATCGCAATTCAGACGCCCAATGATGATGGCGTCTTCATCCATCAGCCTTTGGACCGCTGTAGCAGTGTATTGGGAAACATAACCTTTTAGGATGTTGGACCCAGCCGTACAGGGATGTCCTTCGTAATTGAGTACATCCTTGATACCGACGATCATTCCGGCAAGCTTTCCAGCAGTTCCCTTAGCAAGCTTCTCGTCAACTTGGGCTGCTTGCTCAAGAGCGGATTGGGCATAAACTTCGACGAAGGCGTTGAGGTGCGCCTTCGTCTGAATATTTTGCAGGTAATACTTTACAATCGATCGACAATCGCTTTCTCCTTTCTTCAAGGAGAACTGGATTTCGTCGAAGGAACGATACTTTTCCAAAAGAATGGGACTGAATTACTTTTTCTTGTCCTTCATACCTTCTTCAAGGTCATTTTGGATGTCCTTGGTAGCGTCTTTGAATTCACGAATTCCACGTCCTAGTCCACGAGCTAGTTCAGGGATTCTTTTTGCACCAAACAACAGGAGAATTACAAGAATGATAAGGATTAAAGAACCTCCCCCAATATTTTGAAGAAAACCTAGAGTAGTCATAATGTTGTGCGTTTAAAGATACAATTACAAAGATACAAGTATCAATTGCTTACCCAAGGAGAATAAGCGGAGTTGCGTATCTTTTTTATGAATGTAAGAATTTTTAACCTATTTGGTGCTAATCCAGGTTGCAGGGTCCATGATTTGCAATCCTTTCCAAGTTTGGAAGTGAACTACAGCCTCTCCTTCTGAATTTGTTGCTACTTGTCCTATGACTGTTTTCGCTTTGATAGTTTGACCTGTAGTGACAGAAATTGACTTCAGTCGGCTATAAAGGGTAAAGTATTCTCCATGTTTGATAATCAAAGTATTGCCATAGCCAGGGATGCTGGTGATTTTGGAAACCACCCCGTCAAATACTGCCCGAACGTTTGAGTTAGGCTGTGTGCGGATATCGATGCCATCATTTTCCTCAATTATTCCCTTTAGGGTCGGATGGGGATAGGTACCATAACCTTGGGAGATGATGCCTGTTTCTACAGGCCAAGGGAGCTTTCCTTTATTTCCTGCAAAAGAGCTTGAAAGAGCAGCTGCCTCTGGTGTCATTGGCATACTGGTTCCTGCTTTTTTGGTGCTGGTACTTTTTTCTTTTTTGGAGGCTGTTTCAGCAGCACGAATTTCCGCTTCGATAGCTGTTTTGATCATTCGATTCAGCTGTTCCTGTTGTTTTTTAGTAGCAGTAATCTGCTTTTGGATATCCTTTTCCTTTTTTGTCAACGTATTGACCATGCCTTGCTTCTCCTTGCGGATCTTCTCCAGCTTTTCTTTCTCCGTCTTTTCTTCTACCAATACTTTTTCTTTATCCACCTTTCTTTCATCCAGTTGGATACGTTGATTGGCTAGCTCAGTGGTTAATTTTTCAATTTGCTCTGCCTGCTTTTTCCTACTTTCGGTATACTGCTTGAGGTATTTCAAGCGCATGTAAAGCTGATTGAAATTGCTTGAGCTAAACACAAAAGCAACAATGGAAAGCCCTCGATTCAGTTTGGAGGAATTGTAAATCATTCGAGAATACTCTGCCTTCAAGTCAATCAGCTGCTTTTCTAAACTCCCGATTTCATTTTCAATTTCATAAATGTCATTGGAGAGTAAATTGACTTCTCTATCCAAGGTGTTCACCAGGCGATTTTGACTTTGAAACTGGCTAGTAATTGCATTTAGCTGACCCAGCGATGTTTTTTTGGTAGCCGTGGTTTGCTTTAGAATCGCATCAAACTCCTTTAATCGGTTTTGTATTTCTAGTTTATCTTTCTCCAATTGATCCCTAGACTTTTTCGTTTGGGCAGGTGCACTAGCGCCACAAAGCACTAGGAAACCTAAAAAAAATAGACAGGCTAAACTTTTCATAACTACAAAAATCGGAAAGGGAAAGTTAAGGGACTTGCCTGAGGGTCTAAGCTAGTCCAGTTGATGTAAATCCTGAAATTTTGTGAACCCAAAGGTTCCTCTAAAACCACTTTTACCAATGCTTCAGCAGGGAAAATTTGAGATTGAATAGTTTGAAATTTTGGAAAACTAGCTAGAATTGAGCCTTCTCCTGAAAGAGCAGCACTCGATAATTCCGTCACTTTTCCGTGACGGGTATCGACCTTACTAAAATAGCGAACTTTATCGCGGACTTGAGTTAACTCAAACTTTTTTCCAACGCGAACCAGCCGATCTTCGTAGCTAGCCGGATAGGGAATGTCGCCCCAAAGGAGATTTTGAAATAGCTCCAATGATAATTTAATCCCAAATCGTTTCTCGAACTCTGGATAAGTCATGTTGACATCTTCCTTTCCTAATCGATCCTGAATTTGGATTTTTTCCTGACTAAGCAAACCTCGAATTGCCTCCACACCAAGGCCTGGTGAAAGGGAAAACCAAATTAAACTATCTTTTTTTGCACGCAACTGGAGTGTTCCGCGCGTGATTTTACCCGAATCCTCCTCAAGCACTAATTTTGCTTTGGCTTGCAAGTACCCAAATTGAGTTGTACTCGGGACAAAAGATTCCATGGCTTGATTACCCTCAAAATGAGTGATTTTTTTGGCGCAACCCCAATTCATTACAAGAAGCACTAGGGCCGCAAGGATTTGGAACTTAGTCATGGATTTGTCGATCATTAATTTTTTGCGCCAAAGAATCAGATCCTTCGGGGCTTTCTTTTGCTTTTTTCCACCATCCAACAGCTTCTTCGACTTTGCCTAATCGAAACAAAACATCACCATAATGCTCCATTAAGACCCCACTAGGCGTTTTTTCTATTTTGATGGCTTCATCTAGGTACAGTGCTGCCTCGGAATACCTTTTTAACTGATACAAAACCCAGGCCAAGGTATCCAAGTAGGTAGCATTTTTAGGATGTTTTTTCACCACACGCTGCGCCATATCCAAGGCTTTTTCTAATTCTTGCCCAGCTAAAGCCATGAAGTAGGCATAATTATTCAATACCTGCTCGTCAGTTGGATTGAGGGCCAAAGCCTTTTCAAAATTTTGAAATGCAGCCACTTGATTACCCAATTCGTACTGGCTATTGCCCAAAGTGCTGTAAGCGACCTGCGCCAATTGCGGATTTTTCTCTTCGTTCAAGCGAAGGGCAGTTTCAAGCGCCTGAACTGCTAAAGAATCTTTCTTCTGTCCCGATAGGATTACTCCTTCGTAAAACCAAAATTCTGCACTTTCTGGAAACTCGTCTATGGCGATGCCGGTGTACCGAGCCACTTCCTCGTAATTGTCTCCTGCGTCAAAAGAGTTGACAATCACCTCCTCCAATAACTTTTCATTTTTGGGTTGAAGGGCTAGCGACTTCTTGTACAGCACAAGCGCTTCACCCAACTTATTTTCGGCTTTCCTTCGATTTCCAATTGCTTCCAAAACAGTTGGGTCTTCCCCATGCAACTCATTTAATAGCAGTTCCAACTTGTCGAGCAGCTTGTTGCGCTCCGCTGTTTTCATCTCCTGCAATAGCCCTTGAAATGCTGCGGATTTGGAGGCAGGAGCTAAGTCTGGACTTGCGATTGCCTCCAAAAGAAAGGCATTGGCTTGCGCTATTTGACCCTTTTCTAGGTAAAGGCTGTACGCTGCCAGCTGAAGCTCTGGCTGGTTTGGATATTTGGTGATTTCTGCCCTCACCAACTGGATTGCTTGGTCCAACTTGGCATTGTTGAACAAAATCTCTACCAGTGAGAGTACGTAATTTGGATTGCCTGGGAAGGAAGCAATTAATTTTTCTCCCTCCTCAACTGCTTTTCCGAGCTGATCTTTTCGTAGGTAAATGCGTTGCTTCTGGAAAGTGAACGCTTCACGTACGCCATAGTAGGCTTCGGCACGATCCAAAGCCACGAGCGCTTTGTCAAATTCATTGGCATTCAAATAAATGGATGCCAACTCCAAATTATACTGTTGGTTTTTGGTGGATCCAGTGGTTAATTTTTCGAGCAAAGATGCTGCTAATAAAGGCTGCTTCAAACTCGTGTAGATTTCCGCAACTAGCAGCGCATAGTATAAATTTTCAGGATCTCCAGCAGCTGCTTTTAAGGCATAAGGAAGTGCTTTTTCGGCTTGACTGTTTTTGAGCAGGACTTCTGCTAGTTTGTAGGATATAGCAGGCTCTTCAGGAGCAAATTCATTTGCTTTTTCTAAATATCGAAATGCCTTTTCCAAGTCTCCAAGTACCAATGCCTTTTCACCTTCAATAAAAAACCGGCTTGCATTTGCAGCTAACTCCTGTGCCTTGACCTCTTTTTTGGACAAAGAATTCTGAGTAAATCCAGCTATCGGACCTAGAAAAACGAGGCAAAGCAGAAGAAAAATGGGAGTAACTCTCACTGAAGAATGGAATTTCAAATGACCGTTGCAAACATAGTGCCTTTTCATCAATTTGGCCGAAGAAAAGGAAGTGGCTAGCCGGGGAAATCTAGGATTTTTTACCAACTAGGGACATGAAGAACTTTCGTTCCATGAGGAATACTACAACTAGAAAAATAAGGACACCTGAATTTTTAATTAAAAAATCCAAGCTTACTACCCCTGTCTGAACATAAAATCCACCATAGCTTAAGGCAAAAGCCAGTACCAGATACCCTAGATCACTGCGGGTTTGGTAGGGGATGGGGTAATATTTTTGCCCAAAGAAGTAGCATACTGCTACCATGATGAAGTAGCAGGCTACCGTACTTAATGCTGCACCCATAAAACCCAAGATAGGCACAGAAAAAGCAATGCCTGCCACACTGACTACCGCTCCTAAGAAGGTAATCCAGAAGCTGTAATTCGTTTTGTCAGTGAGCTTAAACCAGATGGAAAGGTTGAAATAAATTCCCAACAGTAGGTAACCTAGCAACAACATGGGGACGATGGAAAATCCCATTTCATAAGCTTCTCCCTTTAGGAATAGTGGCCCGATCCAGTTCAGATTTACTGAAATTAGGACCATGAGTAGTGAGCAAAACAAGATGAAGACGTGCATTACCTGTGCATACATTTTGGGAGAATCCTTTTCTTTGGACTCTCTAAAAAAGAAGGGTTCTGCAGCATACTTGAAGGCTTGGATCACCAGGTTCATCAGGATGGCCAACTTGAAATTGGCTCCAAATATCCCTGCCGCCTCTCGGCTACTCAATCCGGGATAAAAGTTGATTGGCAACACATACTCAAATAATAGTCGTGATATCAATTCGTTGGTCACACCTGCCAATCCCATAAATAGCAAGGGCAGCGAGTAGGCCCACATGGGCTGGAGAATTTCTTTTTCCAGTCGGAACGAGAAGAATCCTGCTTTCCACCACACAAAAGGAATGATTAAGCCATTGGCAACTAAGTTGGCAAGGAGGATGTATTCCACTCCCCAGGTGGACTGATAGCCCAAAATTCCTTCGGGTAGCATTCCGGATTGAATCCATCCAGGAATCCAAATCAGCAAAAGCAGGTTGAAGGTGACATTCAAGAGAATGTTGATCAATTTGGCTCCTGCAAAGGTTTTGGCTTTATTTTCTAGTCGGAGCTTTGCAAAAGGAATCGCCAAAACAGCGTCGAAGACAAGCAATAAGGCGGTCCACTGAAACAAGTAGGCTTGGCCTGGGTAGTCCATCCATTCTGCTAAAAATGGTGCGGCGAGGTAGATGCCCGATCCCAAAACGAGGCTGGACAGGACCAATAAGGATTGGGTGTTGTGGTATACTCGGGTGGGATCCTGATTTTTTCCGGTTGAAAAACGGAAAAAGGCCGTTTCCATCCCATAGGTAAAGACAATATTTAAAAATCCGATCAAGGCATAGATGCCTGTAAATGCACCGAGGTCCGCCTCACTCAGGTGACCGGTATAGATGATAATCAGTAAAAAATTGATGGAGCGCCCTAAAATGCTGCTTAGGCCATAGATGGCAGTTTGTCCGGCAAGTTTTTTTAGTGTGCCCATGGGTTGCTGGATCACTTACTCTCCACGGAAGACAGGCTTTCTTTTCTCCAAAAACGCTGAGGTGCCTTCCTTGTAGTCTCCTGATTTGACACAGCGCGCAAAGGAGTTGGCTTCAGTTTGGTAGCCATTTTCTTCTAGAAATACGGCATTCACGCAATCGACTACCATGCCAATTGCAAGGGGTGCTTTGCCCATGATTTTTTCGATAATTGCTTCCGCGCCAGAGATTGCGTCCTGCTTGGTGGGAAACACATGGTTGACGAGTCCTAATGATTTGGCTTCTTCAGCACCAATCATGTCACCGGTCATCATCAACTCATTGGCTTTACCTCGACCTACTAGGAGGGTAAGTCGCTGGGTGCCGCCATATCCTGGAATGATTCCTAGATTCACTTCGGGCTGCCCAAATTTTGCATTGGCAGTTGCAATGCGCATGTGACAAGCCATCGCCAATTCGCAACCACCACCCAAGGTGTATCCGTTAGTAACTGCGATTACGGGCTTGTGGCAATTCTCGATCATTGCAAAAATTTCTTGTCCGCTCTCTGCAAATTTCCGTGCATTGACCTCGTTGAGGGAGGCGATTTCGGTGATGTCTGCACCAGCTACGAAGGCCTTTTCACCAGCCCCAGTTAGAATGACAGCCTTGATCCCTTTATTATCCATGACTTGATCAAAAACAGTCCTCAACTCAGCTAAGGTTGCGAGGTTCATTGCGTTCAGTTTATCCTCTCGATTGATAGTGAGGTACAGGATACCTTGTCGTTCTTCGGTGAGAATATTGACAAATTCAGACATAGTCAAGCAGCATAGTTCAAACAAATATACCTCCCCCTCCAAGAATGCCAAATTCATAGGAAGATAAAAAACCAAATAATGGCCAAAATGGCCTGAAATCGACTATTTTTTATTCATGTCATAACTAGAATTTCTGAACTTGAGCAAGCCTTTTTCGTTGTTTTTCCTTACTTTTGCGGCTCCATTTGACAAGAATCTAAACCCCAATACAGCGATGAGCTTCAAAACAAAAATTACCGTAGCCTATGGCGACGGAATCGGCCCCGAAATCATGAATGCTACCTTGGCAATCTTAGATGCTGCAGGAGCTCAATTGGAGTACGATGTAATCGAAATTGGAGAAAAGGTGTACCTCAAAGGAATTAGTTCCGGGATGGAGTCCAAGGCGATTGATTCGCTTCGGGCCAACAAGGTTTTTTTGAAATCTCCCATTACCACCCCCCAAGGTGGAGGCTTCAAGTCCCTCAATGTCACCACACGAAAGTCCTTTGGGCTGTATGCCAACGTACGCCCTTGCAAAGCCTATGCGCCTTTTATCAAAACGCATTTTCCAAAAACTGATTTGGTGATCATTCGGGAGAATGAGGAGGATTTGTATGCAGGAATTGAGCACCGCCAAACCCAAGAGGTGTACCAATGTTTGAAGGTGATTTCCCAACCGGGATCTGAGAAAATCATCCGTTATGCCTTTGAATATGCCAAGAAATATGGCCGGAAAAAGGTGACTTGCATGACCAAGGACAATATCATGAAGTTGGCGGATGGCCTGTTTCACAAAACCTTCATTGACATAGCGAAGGAATATCCGGGAATTGAAACAGACCACAAGATCATCGATATCGGAACAGCCTTGATTGCGGATCGCCCCGAGATTTTTGATGTGATCGTGACGCTCAACCTTTATGGAGACATCATCTCCGACGTGGCAGCGCAGGTAACCGGTTCGGTAGGCTTGGGTGGTTCTGCGAATGTAGGTGCTGAAGTGGCTATGTTCGAGGCGATTCACGGTTCTGCACCCGATATCGCTGGCAAAGACATGGCCAATCCTTCTGGCCTATTGAATGGAGCCATAATGATGCTCGTGCACATCGGGCAACCAGAAATAGCAGAGAAAATCTCAAACGCATGGATGAAAACCCTTGAAGATGGAATTCATACAGGAGATGTTTACCAAGAAGGTCTATCTGCCAAGAAAGTAGGAACTCAGGAATTTGCCCAGGCTGTCATTGCTCGTCTTGGACAAACACCTAGTCAAATGACTCCAGCTTCCTTTGGCAAAGAAAGCACTGCTCCTATGGATGTAGCCCTACGACCAAAGCCAAAGGCAAAGAAAGAATTGATTGGCGTAGACATGTTCCTAGACTGGGACAAGGACAATCGAGACCCCAATGTCTTGGGTAATCTCCTCAATCAACTAGACACAGGGGGATTGAAATTGAGTCTTATCACCAATCGTGGCGTAAAAGTATTTCCTGACGGCATGAAAGAAACCTTCTGCACGGATCACTGGAGATGCAGATTTAAAGTCGGAGAAGGGGAAACGCTCAGCCATGCTCAGGTGATAGACCTGCTGCAAAAAGCCGAAAAGCTTGGACTTGATTTCATCAAGACAGAGCACCTCTACACCTTCGATGGAGTGAAAGGATTTTCACTTGGACAAGGAGAATAACTCGAATTTTTATGAAGAAGGGGAAGTTATCTTCCCCTTCTTCTTTTTAGTACATTTGCAAGAATCAAGTTTTGGCAAACGCATTGAATCCCATGCAAAAGCGCGTTTTAATCATCACCTACTATTGGCCTCCGAGTGGAGGTTCGGGTGTTCAGCGCTGGTTGAAGTTTGCCAAATACCTTCCCGAAGCAGGTTGGGAGCCTGTGATTTTTACGCCAGAAAATCCCGATTTCGATCTCAAAGACGAATCCCTCCTCAAAGAAATCTCTCCCAACCTGGAGGTCATCCGCTTTCCTATCTGGGAACCTTACCAGCTTTTTGCTAAAGTAAAGAAGCAAGGGAAAAGCCATCCTGGTCGTATGCTGGAGCAGCAAAAAAAAGGATTTCTAGAAAAAGTAGCCATTTGGTTGCGCGCGAATTTACTTGTTCCAGACCCTCGGGTATTTTGGGTGAAGCCCTCCGTTCAATTTCTGAACCAGCTACTCCTAGAAGGTCAATTTCAAGCGGTCATCACGACTGGGCCTCCGCATAGCCTACATTTAATTGGGCAGAAGCTCAAACAAAAACACGGGATCCCTTGGCTTGCCGACTTCAGAGACCCCTGGTCTCAATGGGAGTTTTTGGATACCCTACCCATGTTGTCATTTATCCGAAGAAGGCACGAAGCCTTGGAGCGGAAAGTCTTGCGGCAAGCCGATGTGGTGGTGACCATTTCCCCAACCTTTCAGCGTGACTTGGAAAAACTGTCGGGAAGAAAAATTGACCTGATCACCAACGGCTACGATCCCGCCGATATTCCAACTGATTTTCATCCTCGACCCAAGTTGGCAAAAAGACTGCACCTCGTTTACACCGGGATTATCGATGCTATCCGCAACCCACTGCCTTTGATGCAGGCGCTCAAAGCAGAATTTGAAATTGGAGGAGAGAAGGTTTCTTGGACTTTTGTGGGCAAGGTAAGCGAGCAGGTGAAGCAGCAGGTGGAGGCTGATTCTTGGCTTCAAGCCCATATCCATTTTGCGGGCTATGTACCCCATCATCAGGTGTTTGAATTTTATGCAAATACTGATGCCTTGGTCCTGATTCTGACGGACACTAAAAATGCCAAAGGGAATATTCCAGGTAAACTTTTTGAATACCTCGCTACGGGTTTACCCGTTTTGGCTTTGGGTGATCCTCAAGGGGATAGTGCTACGCTACTCAGTCAAGCAGGTGCTGGAGCCGTTCTGGGGCATGGAGATCTGAAAGGGATGCAATCCAAACTTCGGGAGCTGTATGCCTCAGCAGGTACTCAGCAAACGCTCGGATCTTTGGAGGCCTTTTCTAGAAAAACAGGAAGCAAGCAGGTAGCTGCGCTTTTGGAAAAGGTAGTATTTAGTAACTAGAAAAGATTGTACGAAGTACCAAGTACAAAGTACCATGACCCTTAAAATTCAGAATTCTATACTAATCCGAATCTCTACTTTGTACTTGGTACCTGGTACATTGTACTTTTCGATTTCGAAATTCTTCAATCGGCGTTCAGTGTTCGACATAAGAAAAGTAATAAGTATCAAGTAGCAAGACGCAAGAACCGAGATACAGGAGATTATTGCCTGCGGTATGCAGGTAAGTGATTAGTGAAAGACCTTTCAATTCCTTTGCGTCTCTGCGTCTTTGCGAGAATAAAAAAAACAAGGCGCCCCGTAATTCTGCGGGGCAGGCTGCAAAGCCGCCAAGGCCTTTCTACCCTAGGCAGTCGCAGCAAAGTCTATTTCAACCCTATTTCTATAGTATTCCCTAATTATTTCACGCAGCGCAGCGGAGTCTATTTCTATTTTATTTCCATTGTATTTCCAGTTCGGTACTTCGTACTTAGTACTTTGTACAAACTCAAGTAATAACTAACCAATTTTTTCTACTTTTCGGAATGTCAAGTCCTTCCTCCCTTCTGTTTGTAGCGGCTACACTTTGTTTGGCCGTGTTTTTTGCAAGTTGGCTTACCCGATTTTCATGGGGCAAGTCGGTGGGCACGCCCATTTTTGTGATTCTGATTTGCGCGGTATTGGCCAATACAGGGCTGATCCCAAGTGCCATGGATGGGCATCCTGCCTACGATGGCGTCTTTACCTACCTTGCACCCCTGGGTATATTTATCGCTTTGCTCGAAGTAGATCTTAAAAGCTTGAAAAAAGCGGGGCTTCCCCTGCTGCTTTTGTTTTTGCTGGGATCGCTTGCTACAGTTATTGGCGTAGTCGTGTCCTGGGCACTTGTGCAACCGGCAGAAGCAATCGGCCCATTGGCACCGGCAGTGGCGGGCATGTATACAGGAACCTACGTTGGTGGAGCCATCAATTTCAATGCAATTGCTTTGCACTACAAGGTCAATGAGGCAGGCACCTTGTTTGCCGCAACTACCGTAGTGGACAATTTGGTGGGTACACCCTGGATCATCGCTACCTTAATTTTACCCAAATACTTGCAAAAACTCTTTCCTCGGAAAAAATTAGCACCTGCTACTACAGGGGAAAAAGCCCACTCTCAGGAAGCTATTTCCATTGGATCTATTTCCTCGGTACTCGCCTTGTCTTTGTTGGGGATGGCGGTTAGCAAGGCAGTGGTCACCTGGTATCCTCAGGTGCCTGAAATACTTGTGCTAACTTCTTTAGCTTTGGTACTCGCCCAGTTTCCAGCGGTACAGCAGCTTCGCGGCAAACATACTATCGGCTACTTCTTAATCCTCGTATTTTTGGCTGTAATTGGCACCCTCTGTGATTTGTCCGCCTTAGCGGAAGTGGGAGACTTGGCTTTTACCCTGATTTTATTTGTGACCATTTTAGTTCTGGTTCATGGCCTGGTGATTTTTGGTGTAGGGTCGCTTTTCAAAATGGACTGGGACATGATAGCAGTAGCTTCGCAAGCCAATATTGGAGGCAATACCACTGCCTTGGCAGCAGCGGAAAGCCTTGATCGTCCTGATTTGTTGATTCCTGGAGTTCTCGTCGGAAGTTTGGGAAATGCCATTGGAACCTACATCGGATTTGCTGTTGCCAGCGGCTTGTTTTAAATTAGAGGAACCCAAACGAACCACCCAAACTCAATTTTATGCAATCCAGTGTTTTAACCGAGCTTTTCTTGCCTTTTTCGCTTGCAGTCATCATGTTTGGCATGGGACTCAGTTTGCGTGTAGAAGATTTCAAACGAATCTTGATCTATCCCAAAGCGGTAGGGATTGGACTCCTCAACCAGTTGGTGCTGCTTCCCATCATCGCTTTTGGTATTGCAAAAGCATTTTCTCTTCCCCCTGAACTTGCAGTAGGACTTATGATTTTGGCCGTGTGCCCGGGTGGAGCTACCTCCAATTTGATTACCCACCTGGCCAAAGGAGATTCAGCCCTTTCCATCACGCTCACGGCTTTTTCTTCCCTGATTACCGTATTTTCGATTCCGTTTTTAGTCAATTTTTCCATTGCGTATTTTATCCCTGGGGGCGAGGCAAAGCAGTTGGAAGTAGTGGGCACCGTAGTTTCTGTCCTATTCATTACGCTCATCCCTGTTGCATTGGGGATGATTACCCTTGCAAAGGTACCTGGCTTGGCTGAAAAATGGGATCAGCCCTTTCGGAAGATTTCCATTGTGTTCTTTGTGGTTATTGTTGGCGCTGCCATTCTAAAGGAAAGGGCAAACTTAGTACAGTATTTTATTGAAGCAGGACCTGCTGCCTTGGCGTTGAATTTGAGTACGCTAGCCCTAAGCTTTTTAATGGCCAAATGGACAGGATTGCCCTTCCGACAAGGGTTGACGATAGCCATCGAATCAGGCATTCAAAACGGTACCTTGGGCATTACTATCGCCGCTACCCTTTTGGTGAACTCTGTGATGTCCATACCTTCTGCGATTTACAGCTTACTCATGTTTGGAACGGCTGCTTTGGTGATCCTTTGGGGTAATAAGGTGGCTTCCGCGAGCAAAGCATCCAACTGATTGGAGAGAATGAAAACGGTTTACCTGCTGCTTTTCTTTTTGTTTGGATTGCAAGGTCAGCTCACTGCCCAGAGCTATTTTGACGAGCGAGGCAAACGCATCCTGTATCCGGAATACGAGGAAAAGATCCTGAGTGGACCCTATTTTGGTGTTCCAGGAATGCAACCTGGAGACATGCGTCTCGTGCATCGCATGCCAGTAGGCCTTACGGATGCAAGGCTGTTCTACGAGAAGCTGGGCAAAATGGACGCCTTTAAGGCAGGACAACCGCTAGTGGTGATTTTTTATCCAGGCAAGGATGAATGCAATTCTGCCCGCGGCACTTCAGATCCCAAGACGCTTTCGAGTGATCACGCAGCAGTGCTCCGCTATGTCAAAAAACACGGGGCTGCTGCACCCGTTTACCTCTACCAGCAGCCGCATGGCTTAGAAAAATACGAAGGCATTCACAGTTGGGCCCCCGATCCGGAGGGAGTTTTTGCACAGCAGTTCTTTTCGTTTCCCTATCCTTGCAAGAGTTTCGTGGTGCTCAGCCCAAAAGGAAATTACCGGGCGATTTTAGGGGAGTTTCCTATTTCTCAAATTGATGTTGCCCTCAAAAAACTCTAAGATGAATCCTTCCAAATCTGCACTTCAATTTAGAGAGGCGGACTTTGCCGACCTAGCATCCTTGCTTGATCTCGCCCAAACTTCTTTTGTGCAGGCTTTTACCGAAGGCAATAAACCAGAGAATGTACAGGCCTATCTCTCCCAAGCATTTACGTCCCTTCAGCTCGAAAAAGAATGGAGAAATCCCGCTTCCACTTTTCTGCTGGCGAGCTTGGAGGGGAAATTGGTCGGCTACACCAAGGTAAACTTGGCTGCTGCCCAAACAGACGTTCAAGATCCTGAGAGCCTGGAGGTGGCCCGATTGTATACCCTGGAAGAAGTGTGGGGGAAGGGAGTAGGGCAGTTTCTGCTGGATGCAGCACTGGACTTTGCCAAGGAAAAAGGCAAGACTTTTGTCTGGCTAGGCGTCTGGGAGCACAATGCCCGAGCCATTCGCTTTTATGAAAAAAACGGATTTAAGTCCTTTGGAAGCCATCCCTTTCCTTTTGGAGATGAAATCCAGAACGATTGGTTAATGCGGGTAGAGGTTTGAAGCGGAGTGAGTTCAAGTTCCTGTTTCTTGCAAGAAAAATAAGTACACTGTATTTTTAAAAGAAAAAAAATGAAGCGCTCTTTTCTAGTTTTTGTTGTGCTGCTGTTCGTTTGGACAGCAACTTTTTCTCAGGAAAAAGAGCCCATTGTCATCTTGATTTCCCTAGATGGCTTCCGTCACGATTATGTGGAGCGCTTTCAGCCAGAGAACCTAAGTCGGTTTATTGCCGAAGGAACAGCTGCAAAGGGACTGATCCCTTCCTTTCCCACTAAAACCTTTCCCAACCACTACACCATTGCCACTGGGATGCTTCCTGAGCACCATGGCTTGGTGGACAATGCCTTCTACGAGCCAGCAAAGGATCAAGTCTATACGATGGGCAACCGGGATATTGTGCAGGATGGCTATTGGTATGGAGGAACGCCGATTTGGGTGCTTGCAGAGCAACAGGGAATCAAGGCAGCGAGCTACTTTTTTGTAGGTACGGAGGCACCGATTCAAGGGGTCCGACCGAGCTATTACTACGATTACGATGGGGGAGTGCCCAACCTTACACGGATTGCTAAGGTGTTTGATTGGCTTAGGCTTCCTGAAGTGGATCGGCCTCGTTTGATTACACTCTATTTTTCGGATATGGATGATACGGGTCATCGCTATGGGCCCAACAATGATTTGGAGTTGAAAAAAACATTGGATCGGCTAGATCATGAACTCGGTGCCTTGTTTGAAGGGCTCGAAAGCTTCGATCTTCCCATCCATGTGGTGCTTGTCTCAGACCATGGCATGCTAGAAGTAAAGCAGGACAATTTGATTCTCCTGGAGGACTTGATGGAGGGAATTGAAGGACGCTTAGTCAACAATGGGGCTTTGGCCCACCTGCATTTGGAAAACCCAAAAGAGAAGGACAAGGTCATTGAATTGTTGTTGTCTCGAAACCCAAACCTTACCATCGATGATCTCAGCACTACCAAAAACTACAGCGACTTGACTGCCTTTCCCCTGCGGAAAGGAGACCTCTTGATTCTACCCAAGGAAGGGTATTACTTGACGGATGTAAAGGGAAAGGTCCGCTACCAAAACAATGCTGCTCGTTTCCAAACCCAAGTGTTTGGAGAGCATGGATTCACCCCGCGCTATGAAGACATGCGCGGAATTTTTTATGCCAAAGGCCCACAGATTAAGGTCGGGTTGGAGATTGAACCTTTCCAAAATATCCACATCTATCCCCTGCTATGTCGGATCTTAAACCTTCCGCTTCCTGCGAATCTGGATGGGAAGGCGGCTGTATTGGGACCTATCCTGAAGTAAACAGACTTTTCTTTTTTTAATCGGTAGCGCTTGATTTAAGGAGAACTTCCCCTCCTTCTGATTTTAGTGCTCAGAATTATTTTTTGCAGATTTTACTAAAAATCGAGTTTTGCCTTCCATTTTTTGCAGAAAATACTAATCCACCTCTTTCGCGGGCAAGAATTAGTAATTTTTACTAAAAATAAATCGCCGCATGTGTATGTAATTTTCAAATTATCAGGCATTTACGGGTATCTTTCCATTACTTACCAAGCAGGAGGGGGAGCGACAAAAGGGTGATTTTTTAATCTACTTTTTCAGCTAGTTCTTAAGAGGAACGGGCAAGTCTTCTTAAGGGTGATTTTTTCAAATGATTTTTTTAACTGCTCCTTCTCCTGGTTTGGTTGGTTTTTTTTATCGAGGTCTCAAAATAGCTCTTACCCAATCTTGGTAAGCCGTGTTGAAAGAGATTTAATTCAGCTCAGGGAGTAGACCATGGAAACTACTCGATTTTCGTAGCCACTTGGCTGTACTCAACAGAGAGTATACGTAAGCTGAAAAACTGAATTGCGAAAAAAATCAAACCAATAAACAAATAACATGAATAAGGAAACCATCAGTAAACTGAATAAATCATTTGAAGAATCCGTTCACGAACAAGACGGGGTCGAATTTTGGTTGGCAAGAGAACTCCAAGAACTTCTTGGCTACACAGATTGGCGAAATTTTGTAAATGCGGTAGACAAAGCCAAGGAAAGCTGTAAAAACACCAAGGAAACCATTTCAGATCATTTCGTTGACGTCAACAAAATGATAGAAGTAGGTAAAGGAGGTAAGCGTGCAGTGGATGATATCCTACTAACTCGCTATGCTTGCTATCTCATCGCTCAAAACGGTGATCCAAAGAAAGAAGAAATCGCGTTTGCACAAAGCTACTTTGCAATTCAAACAAGGAAGCAAGAGTTACTCGAAGAACGGATTCGTCTGAATGAGCGCTTGCATGCTCGTGAAAAATTGGCGGCAACCGAATTAGAGCTTTCCAAAAACATCTACGAAAGAGGGGTAGACCATGCAGGTTTTGCAAACATTCGGAGCAAGGGGGATTGGGCATTATTTGGCGGACTCACCACAAGTGCTATGAAAAAGAAGTTAGGGATTCCAGAAAATAGACCCTTGGCAGATTTCCTTCCTACAATTACGATTACTGCAAAACAATTAGCTACCGAAATCACCAATTTCAATGTACAGCAGCATGATCTGAATGGTGAATCAAGAATTACGGATGAGCATGTAAAAAACAATCAAGATGTTCGAGGGCTTCTTGCAAAAAGTGGAATAAAACCCGAACAACTGCCTGCTGAAGAAGATATCAAGAAACTTGAGCGCAACGTTAAATCTGTGGATAAAGGGTTTGAAAAGAAAAAACTCAAGGGAAAGGATTAGGATGTATGTGGTTTGAGTTGCCCTCAAACTAAGCTCCTCTTTTTAAAGAGCCGCAGGTTCTCCTAAAGGGTGCTGCATTTCTAAAATAGCTGAGTAATTCCATCCGACATTTTCCTAATCTCCGGCATTCCAATAAGCCATTCGTTCCATGCGCTGCACCTCAAGGGAGTAAAAGCCAAACTCTTCTACCACCTTGCCTTCAAGCCAGTAGATCGCACGCCCCTTGAACGGATACTTTTTGACCGTAGGAGGGAAGTGAACCGTATCGATCCAGTGGCCCTCCTGATCGATCAAGGTGCCAAAGTTCATCACCTCCCCCTTGATCGTCCGGGTGTACTTGACGGTAACTAGGTAGCCAATTACCTGTACGGTTTTTCCTAGCTGCTGCGGTAGCTCCCTCGCCTTCACTCCTTGGATGCCTTGATCTTGGAGCAAGTGGAAGGGGGATTCCAGTGGAAATTCCAAAATATCAATCTGATCCAAGATATCCTGCCGCACATCGAGTTCCTCCAATACCGGCACCTGAGGAGGTAAGCTTTCCCCCCAATTTCCTCTTCCCACCGCTGCAAACAACTCCTGCGTAGGTCGTGCCCCCACCTGCTTGTGGTGGAGAAAGTGGGCCTCCCAGAGGAGCTGCTGCTTGGGTTTGCCTGTAAACCGAAATGCATGGATGCGAATCAGAATGAGGAGCTGCTCCAATCCACAGGCTACCCGTCGCACAAAGTCTTCCAGCCCCAGAAAAGGACCCTGCCCATGTCGCTCCTGCAAGAGCCGCTCGATGGTTCTTTTTTCAAGGTGCTTCAGGTGGATCCAGCCCAAGTACACGGTGGTTCCAGTGATTTTGGTGAGGTAATCGCTCTCGTTGAGGTGAGGGGCTTCTATCGTCGCTCCTTGCATGCGCAACTCGTGCACGTAAAATTCGGTAGAGTAAAATCCTCCAAAATTGTTGATCACCCCTACCATAAATTCCAAGGGGAAATAGGCCTTCAAGTACAGACTCTGGTAGCTCTCTACAGCAAAGGAAGCGGAATGCCCCTTGGCAAAGGAATAGCCTGCAAAGCTTTCGATCTGCATCCATACCGCCGTAGCCTCAGCATCCTGCCTCCCCAGTTGCTTGCAGTTTTCAAAGTAAGCGGCCCTAACCCGTTCAAACTCGTCCTTGGATCTAGATTTGCCACTCATTCCCCTCCGCAATACATCCGCTTCAGCAAGGCTCAGTCCTGCAAAATGGTGTGCTACCTTGATCACATCTTCTTGATAGACCATGATTCCGTAGGTTTCGGGCATGATCTCTGCCAGTACGGGATGGGCCTGCTTCCTGCGCTCTGGGTCCCGATGTCGCAAGATGTACTCCCGCATCATGCCCGATCGAGCCACTCCAGGACGGATGATGGAGCTGGCAGCCACAAGTTCCAAATAGGTATCGGCCTGCAGCTTAGCCAGCAGCATGCGCATGGCGGGGGACTCTACGTAAAAGGCACCGATAGTATGCCCACTGCGGAGTAGCGCCTTGATTTTTAGGTCTTGCTTAAACTTTTTTACTTCTCGGATATTCACTGCAATCCCCTGGTTCTTTTGGATCAGTTCCAAGCTGGACTTGATATGCCCTAGGCCCCGCTGGCTGAGGAGGTCAAACTTGTGTAGGCCAATGTCTTCGGCCACGTGCATGTCGATGTGGGCTACCGGAAACCCTTTTGGGGGCAGGTTGGTAGCCGTGTAGTAATGCATCGACTTGTGCGACAGCAGCAGTCCACAGGCATGAATCGTCAGGTGAGACGGCATGTCATGCAGTACCTGGGCATAGCGGAGGATCAGCTTACCCAATCCATCGGGGCGATAGCCTTCCTTGTCAGCCTGCTGCAGCAGGGATTCGATCTCTGCCTTGGGTAGGCCAAAGACTTTGCCGAGCTCGCGAATCACAGAGTTGTACTGAAAGGTGCTGTAGGAGCCCAGCAGCGCTACATGGGCATCTTCCCCCTTGTTGTATTTGGTAAAGAGGTACTCAAACACCTCATCGCGGTCGGTCCAACTAAAGTCAATGTCAAAGTCAGGCGGATTTTCTCGATAGAGGTTGATGAAGCGTTCAAAGTAGAGGTCCAGCTCCATGGGATCTACATCGGTGATCCCCAAACAGTAGGCCACCACGGAGTTGGCCCCAGATCCTCGCCCCACGTGGTAGAAATTGCGGCGATGGGCAAATTGCACAATGTCGTAATTGATCAGAAAATAAGACACAAAGCTCTTTTGCTGGATCAGCTCCAACTCCTTTTCAATGCGCTTGCTGACTGCTGCAGAGAGCTGGGGATAGCGCTGCTGGGCTCCTCGGAGGGTTTCTTGGCGGAGAAATTCAAAGTCCTCCCCTCCAGTACCAAGTAGATCTCGCTTGTTTTTGATCGCCTGAAAGTAGAAGGAAAACTGGCACTGCTCCAGCAGCTTCTGCGCATTGAGGAGCAGGTAGCTGTGGTCTTCACAACGGGCAATGAGTTCCGCATAGCCGTAGAGCTGATCTGTAGGATCTGCCTGCTCCTGCAAGGGCAGCTTGCTGAGTAGCGTGTTCAGATCCATGCTTCGCAGGAGCCGATGCGCGTTAAACTCCAATTTGGAGGAGAAGTTGACCGGCTGCAGGAGTACTAACTTTTCTCGTTTCCGGTGCCAGGGAGAGGAATGCAACTTGTTGAGTTGGCTGGGATGAATGCCGACATACTCATGTTCGGCTAAGGGAAAGTAGGTTGACGGAAAAGGATACACTACAAAGCTGTTTGCAAAGGGAGGGGCCTTGGCTGCAAAAGGTTGCTGCTGGATCAGGTGCTCTGAGAGATGCTTGTTGAGTTCGTACATGCCCTCCTGATTGCGTGCGAGCCCAATGTACTGCTTCGCAATGCCGTTTCTGAAATCGACCCCGATTACCGGATGAATGCCCACTTTCTGTGCGGCACGGATAAAGGGAAATACCGCCGCACTGCTGTTGATGTCTGTCAGGGCGAGCGCATCCAACTTTTTGCTTTTTGCCTCGGCAACGAGCTTGTCCACGGAAAGGGTTCCGTATTTGAAACTGAAGTAGGTATGGCAATTGAGAAACATAGCAAGGCAGTAGGATTTCTTCCAGAGAAGCTCCGTGAGATGGACTTGGGTAAATTAGTACGAGCTGTAGGAGTGTCCCCTGACTGGGGATTGAAATCAGTCGATTAAAATGTTAATATTTTTAACATTTTAATGTTTATAATGTAAACAAAATAAAAAATAAAAAAAACCGACCCCCAGAAAATAAAGAAAATTTTCTATTCGTTTCCCGCAGACTGAATGAATTAAATCAGCGTATCCTTTCTGTCTATCCGCCGCGGCGGACTGAAAAAAAAATTACGCAGATTCAACAGAAAAATACCGCAGATCAAATGAATTAAATCAGCGTGTTTTTTCTATCTAGATCTGCGTGAAAAAAGTGTACCGGGGATTTCAATGATAAGTACCGCAGATCAAAAGAGATTAATCAGCGAGTTTTTCTACCTATCCACCGCGGCGGAGCGTGAAAAGAAGGGTTGATGGTGACTAGGAGTTGCTTAGGCTTTTGCCAGTAGGAGCTGAAACTCCAGTGCACTGCAGGTCTGGAACTCATCGGCTTTGAGATCCTCAAAAATTTCTTCATCACCTTCGATTGCTGTTTTTTCGATTTTTCCATCGGGATGAACGATCAGTTCGACCCCAGAAAAATCCTGCGGGTTGATCATCACCAATACTTGGTAATCGTCAAAAATTCGTTTGAAGTACTGCGAAATTGCTTTAGCCACGGTGTCAAGGTTAGGGTTGCTCAAAAATAAGTTAAAAAAAACGAAGGGACGCATTGCTTATTCCAAAGCCTTTCTAAATTTGTGCCACGCTTATGAAAACAATCGCAAACAAGTACTGGTGGTGGCATTCCAATTCTTTCCTCGGGAAAGCTCAGAAAGCCGTTGCCTAAACTTTGCGCAATACATACCTTAAAAGGCTTACTGGTTTCCCCGGTAAGCCTTTTTTTGTACCCTTTTCTCTCTTATGACTACGACCTACAGCCTCCATACCCAGTACCGCAAGCGACTCGCAGATATCATCACGCCGGTAAGCATTTACCTGCAGATTCGTGATCGCTTCGCAAATCCCATCTTGCTGGAATCCTCCGATTACCGTGGGCAGGACAATAGCTACTCCTACATTTGCTTTAATCCTGTCGCTTCTTTTTCATTTACCGCAGGTACAGTGCTGGAAAAATTGCCCGATGGACAGGAGAAATCCTACGAAGTGAGTGCTGAACAACCCCTAATGGATTGCTTGCAGCGGTTTGGAACTGCATTTAAGTCTTCGCCTGACACGTTCAAGTTCAGTACAAATGGCCTTTTTGGCTACACCCAGTACGATACGGTAGGCTGGTTTGAGGACATCCACCTAAAAGCTTCTCCATCCGAAGAAGTGCCGATGATGCACTATGCCATGTATCAAAACATCATCGTCGTGGATCATTACAAAAACGAGTTGCACTTATTCGAACACCTAGTTGAGGGGGCTGAGCGGGCTTCTTACCTAGATGAAATCGAGACTTTGCTCAACAACAAAAACATCCCTGCCTACTCTTTCAAAAAAGTAGGAGAAGAGGTTTCCAACTACAGCGATGCGGAGTTTTTGGGATTGCTATCCCAAGCCCAGAAGCATTGCCATCGCGGAGATGTATTCCAGTTGGTACTCTCTCGCCGATTTACAACGGCCTTCAAAGGGGATGAATTTAACGTCTACCGTGCCCTCCGATCGGTCAATCCTTCGCCCTACCTGTTTTATTTCGACTACGGCTCCTTCAAGGTGTTTGGAAGTTCCCCGGAAGCACAGATTGTGGTCAAAAACCGAAAAGCAACCCTCTATCCAATCGCAGGCACCTTCCGCCGCACGGGCAACGATGTGGAGGATGCAGCCCTTGCACGTAAATTGTACGACGATCCCAAGGAAAATGCAGAGCATGTGATGCTCGTAGATTTGGCTCGAAATGACCTCTCCCGTACTTCCGATCGGGTAGAAGTAGAGGTCTTTAAAGAAGTGCAATACTACTCCCATGTGATCCATTTGGTATCCAAAGTAACGGGGCAGCTACCCGAAGGAGCCAATCCCCTGCAGCTGGTGGCGGATACCTTTCCGGCAGGAACGCTTTCGGGTGCGCCGAAGTACCGAGCGATGGAGCTCATCGATGAACTGGAAACAGTGAGTCGTCAGTTCTATGGCGGAGCGATCGGCTACCTGGGATTCAATGGGGATTTCAACCATGCGATCATCATTCGCTCCTTTGTGTCAGAAAATAACCAACTCCGTTTTCAAGCCGGTGCTGGTGTAGTTGCCAAAAGCGACATCCATTCCGAATTGCAGGAGGTGGCCAA
This sequence comes from Algoriphagus sp., assembly GCA_044353615.1. Classification (GTDB taxonomy): domain Bacteria; phylum Bacteroidota; class Bacteroidia; order Cytophagales; family Cyclobacteriaceae; genus Algoriphagus. Next base: position 27,642 of record JBILBQ010000016.1, read on the forward strand.
TAAATTGGAAGCTTTGCGGGTGGCCTTGAAGACCGCCGAACAGATTTAAGCGATGCGTCCATGAAAATTTTAGTTCTAGATAATTACGATTCCTTCACCTACAACCTGGTGTACCTGATCCGCCAACTGGGGTATGGGCAGCAATTGGACATTCGTCGAAACGATGCCTTTGCCCTGGACGAGGTGGAGCAGTATGATAAAATTCTCCTTTCTCCTGGCCCTGGAATTCCTTCCGAAGCGGGCTTGATGCCTGAAGTACTGCAGCGTTATGCAGCTACCAAATCCATCTTAGGAATTTGCCTTGGGCACCAAGCCATTGCAGAGGCTTTTGGTGGGCAGCTATACAACTTGACGGAGGTGCAGCATGGAGTTGCTTCCACGCTCACCGTAGTGCCTGACCGACTATTTGAAGGACTACCCAACCAGTTTGCCGTAGGTCGGTACCACTCTTGGGTGGTAGATGAAGCACATCTCCCCACTGAATTGGAGGTGATCGGCCGTACCCCTGACCAACAGATTATGGCCATCCGCCATCGGCAATTTGACCTCCATGGGCTGCAGTTTCACCCAGAAAGTATCCTTACCGAACATGGGGCCAAGCTGATTCAAAACTGGCTTCAAAATTAATTTGACTTCTACCTATCGCTAACCGATGAAAGATATTTTAAATCAGTTGATTGAACACAAAACCCTCTCGCAGCAGCAGGCGAAGGAGGTCTTGAAAAACTTGGCCACAGGATCCTACCCGAGTAGTCAAGTGGCCGCAATTATGACCGTGTTTCTGATGCGCAGCATTACGGTGGAGGAACTCCGTGGGTTCCGGGAAGCCATGCTTGAGCTTTGCGTACCGGTAGACCTTTCCGAATACGATGCCATGGATCTCTGTGGCACAGGTGGGGATGGCAAAGACACCTTCAACATTTCTACGCTTTCCTCTTTTATCGTCGCAGGAGCAGGACAGGCTGTGGCCAAACACGGGAACACGGGCGTGTCCTCAATCTGTGGCTCCTCCAACTTGCTTTCCCATTTTGGATACGAGTTTAGTTCAAATCCCGATCAGCTTCGGAGAAGTTTGGATCAGGTAGGCCTCTGCTTTTTGCATGCGCCACTTTTTCACCCTGCCATGAAAAGTGTGGCACCCATCCGAAAGGAACTCGGGGTGAAGACTTTTTTCAACATGCTTGGTCCCATGGTCAACCCAAGTTTTCCCCGAAAGCAACTGGTAGGCGTGTTTAGCTTGGAATTGGCTCGGCTTTATGGTTACCTCTATCAGGAAACCGAGGGTCGATTTGCTATCTTACATGCATTAGATGGTTACGATGAGATATCGCTCACTGGCCCATTCAAAATGATCACCAATTCCGGTGAGAAACTCTACCACCCACAAGGCCTTGGTCTAGATCAACTTTCTCCAGATAGCATTCTGGGAGGAGCCTCCATAGCCGAGTCTGCCCGTATCTTTGAAGACGTGCTTCGGGGCAAAGGTACTGCTGCACAAAATCAGGTCGTGGTAGCGAATGCTGCTGCAGCCCTAGTGACCGCTCGAGAGGGCCTTGGTTTCGAGGAGGCAATTGCCCTCGCCAACGAAACGCTCCTGACAGGCAAGGCGCTACGCGTTTTTACAGGATTGATCCAACCTCAAACTTCCGTGTCCTTTAACTAAGTTGCTCCGATGAATACGCTAAAAAAAATCATTGCCGATAAGTACTTGGAAGTGGAAGCTCGAAAGCAGCAGCGACCTGTGGCCATCTTGGAAGAAAGCAGCGCTTTTTCGAGAGCCACCCTATCCTTGAAGTCTTTTCTTTTGGATCCTGCCAAGTCTGGGATCATCACCGAATTCAAGCGAAAGTCTCCCTCCAAGGGATTGATCAATGGTATCTCCCCAGTGGAGGAAGTGACCCAAGGATACGAGCAGGCAGGCGCCTCCGCACTCTCCGTTTTGACAGATCTGCACTATTTTGGAGGTACCACAGAAGACCTTGAGTTGGCTAGAAAGCAAGTGGCCATCCCCATTCTACGAAAGGACTTTGTGGTGGATGAGTACCAAATTTTGGAAGCCAAATCCATGGGTGCAGATTGTATTTTACTCATAGCCGCTGCCTTAACCCCGGAAAAGGTACAATCCTTAGCGGCCTTTGCCCATAGCCTTGGCCTCGAGGTGCTGTTGGAAGTGCACAACCTGGAGGAGTTGGAACAGTCGTTTTGTGACGGTCTGGATGTGGTGGGTGTGAATAATCGAAACTTAAAAAACTTTGAAGTGTCTTTAGATACATCTTTAGCACTAGTGGACCGGATTCCAAACCAGGTAGTAAAAATTTCGGAAAGCGGAATTTCAGATCCTGCTACCCTAGTAGCTTTCCGAAAGGCTGGCTTCGATGGATTCTTGATTGGGGAAAACTTTATGAAAACCTCAAACCCAGGGCAGGCAGCAATAGAATTTATTCAGGAGTTTAGACGCTTGATGGGAGAACAAAAAACGGGAGTCTCAGGGCATGGAAATTAAAGTTTGTGGCATGCGGGAACGGGACAATTGTTACCAATTGGTACAAGAAGTAAATCCAGATTGGATGGGCTTGATTTTCTATCCCAAATCTCCTCGACTGGCTTCTGCTGAAAGCGCCGATTGGTTGGTGGACTTGCCTTTAAAAAAAGTGGGGGTGTTTGTAGGGGAAGAACAGTCGGAAATACATCGCAAAACTGCCTTGTTTGGCCTTTCGGCGATTCAGCTGCATGGAGGGGAATCTGTGGAGGTGGTCAAGCAACTGAAGGAAGATACCGAATTAGAAATTTGGAAGGTCTTTGGCGTTGGAGAGAAGTTGGATTGGAAGCTGATTGAAGAATTTGTTCCCCATGTAGATCGTTTTCTTTTTGATACGGCTACGGCGAGCAAGGGAGGTTCTGGAAAAACATTTGATTGGGAACTCTTGAAAGGGTATCCTTTTGAAAAAGGATTTTTCCTCAGTGGAGGATTGCGGTTGGAACATGCAACTGAAATTTTAGAGTTAGGCAAGGACATTCCCCAGCTGCTGGGTGTGGACGTAAATTCTGGTTTTGAAATTGCCCCAGGGCTAAAGCATATTCCTGATTTGAAGGAATTTAAACAAAAGTTGAACAGATAAGGTCTACCATTTGGAGACGATAACTAGCGAGATGATGATACAAGTTGACGAAAAAGGGTTTTATGGAAGTTTTGGAGGGGCCTACATCCCCGAGATGTTGTATCCGAATGTGGAGGAGCTCCGAGAAAACTGGGAAGCAATTGTAGCAAGCCCAACGTATCAAGAAGAATTTCAAAGTCTGCTCAAGGACTTTGTGGGAAGACCAACGCCGCTCTATTTTGCAGCTCGACTTTCCGAAAGTTTTGGAGCGAAGATTTACCTCAAGCGGGAAGACCTCTGTCATACGGGTGCCCACAAGGTCAACAATACCGTAGGGCAGATTATCCTAGCCAAGAAGCTAGGCAAAAAACGCATCATCGCAGAGACCGGAGCGGGACAGCACGGGGTGGCTACGGCTACCGTTTGTGCCTTGATGGGCATGGATTGCACGATCTACATGGGAGAGTTGGACATTAAGCGTCAGCGCCCCAATGTGGAGCGGATGCGCATCCTTGGCGCCAAGGTGGTTCCTGCTACCTCAGGTTCAAAAACCTTAAAAGATGCCACCAACGAGGCCATGCGCGCTTGGATTGCTGACCCTGTGGGAACGCATTACATCATCGGTTCGGTGGTGGGACCACATCCTTATCCAGAAATGGTGGCACGATTTCAGTCCGTCATCTCGGAAGAGATCAAATGGCAGTTGAAGGAAAAAGAAGGTAGCGAAAATCCTGATCTCGTGATTGCCTGTGTGGGTGGAGGATCCAATGCAGCAGGAGCATTTTACCACTATTACAATGAACCCAAGGTAAGACTGATTGCTGTGGAGGCTGCGGGGCATGGGATCCATTCTGGCAAGTCCGCCGCTACCTCGGTTCTAGGTACTCCTGGGATTTTGCATGGATCCAAAACCTTGTTGATGCAAACCGAAGATGGGCAAGTGATTGAGCCGCATTCCATTTCTGCCGGCTTGGATTATCCTGGGATAGGCCCGGTGCATGCCCATTTGCATGAAATTGGACGAGCGGAGTTTGTTGGGGTAGAGGATGAGGATGCGATGAAGGCTGGTATTTTGTTGAGTCGTACAGAGGGAATCATTCCTGCGATCGAGACGGCACATGCCATCCATGCACTGAATCAAATTGATTTTAATGCGGATGACCTGATCGTGATCAACCTTTCAGGTAGGGGAGATAAGGATTTGGAAACCTACATCCACTGGGGAAATTATTGATTGAGTCGTTAATCTAGGCCCTTTCAAATCCCAATTCCTCTTCACTTCACTCAAGATCCTAAAGTAACATGAATCGAATAGACTATTTATTTCAAACCAAAAAAGAACGCATCCTCTCCATTTATGTGACGGCTGGTTTCCCGAATCTAGAGGATACCTTGCCCGTGATGGAGGCCATCCAGGCAGCAGGAGCAGATATTATTGAAATTGGCTTGCCCTACTCTGACCCTATTGCCGATGGGCCGACCATCCAAGAGAGCAATACCATCGCCTTGGAGAATGGGATGAGTATCAAGAAATTATTTTCCCAACTGCTGGGCTTTAGAGCTAAAATCCATCTTCCCGTCGTGCTGATGGGCTATCTCAATCCAATCATCCAATATGGTGTGGAGGATTTTTGCAAGAAATGCAAGGAGCTGGGGATTGATGGATTGATCCTTCCGGACCTGCCCATGAGCCATTACTTGGAAGAGTACAAAGAGTTGTTTGAGCACTATGGCCTATTCAATATTTTCTTGATTTCTCCGCAAACCTCTGAAAAGCGAATTCGGGAAGTGGACGAGCATTCCAATGGGTTTGTTTACATGGTTTCTTCCCATGCCATCACGGGTGCCAAAGCCGAGATTTCACCAGAGCAGGAGCATTATTTTGAGCGGGTAGCAGCGATGAATCTTTCGAATCCACGCCTCATCGGCTTTGGGATTTCGGATGCGGCCACCTTCCAGCTCGCCTCGCGTTACAGTCATGGAGCGATCATTGGATCGGCTTTTATCAAGAATATTAAAAATTCAAATGATTTGGATGGAGACATCAAGGCCTTCATTCAAGGAATCATAGGCTAATACTTTCCCAACCAAGTGCTGAGGTTTGAAATTGGGTTGTGCCAACTGAAATCCCTGCGTAACTTGGTTTCCGAGAGTTGAAATTACTTCTGAATTTTTGCAACAGCTAAGTAGTTTTCTGAGTTGAAAACAATGGAAAGTGTAGCAACTGAATTAAGTGCCAACAAATCTAGATTAGTGTAGCTTACCCAGATTACCCAGAGAATTAAACCCAAAAACAATGATTGAAAAACCCAAAGAGTGGGTCTTTTCTGACCCGAGATTAAAAGACATGCGTCAGGATTATGCTGCGTATACGGAAGAGGATTTCCAGGTTTGGAAAATTCTTTTCGAGCGGCAGGTTCCACAGCTTCCCAAATCGGCTTCAAAAGCCTATTTGGAAGGCATGAAAGCGGTAAAATTTACTGCAGACCGTATTGCAAATTTTGAGGAACTAAACGAGGTCCTCCGCCAGACCACAGGATGGCAAGTAGAGGTCGTACCAGGATTGATTGACGACGACTTGTTCTTCGGCTTATTGAGCAACAAGCGTTTTCCGTCTTCTACCTGGCTTCGAAAAATGGAGCAACTGGATTATTTGGAGGAGCCAGACATGTTTCACGATGCCTTTGCCCACCTTCCATTATTAGTAAATCAACCCTATGTTGATTTTCTAGAAAGGCTGGGTGCGATGGCTTTAAAACATATTCAGGACCCCTGGGCCATCCAATTGGTGAGCCGCATCTATTGGTTCACCATCGAATTTGGATTGATCCGTGAAGAAGGTGAGCTCCGTGTATATGGAGCTGGAATTCTGAGTTCGGCCGGGGAAACTACCCATGCGCTCTCTGATGAGCCAAGTCACTTTCCGTACGATGTGCGTCAAATCATGATGACCTCCTACTGGAAAGACCATTTCCAAGACAAGTATTGGGTGATTGATAGTTTCGAGCAACTTTTTGAGTCCTTGCCGGAAATAGAGCAAGTGCTTGAAGAGCTGCTGGCAACAGAAAATAAAAATTAAACTTAACTAGGCAGGTTTGGGAACGATCTGGACTGCCGTCCAGATCGTTCCCACTTGCAAAAAGTCCATGAAAGTAGCTTTAATCAAGTACAATGCAGGCAATGTCCAATCCGTGCGCTATGCGCTAGAGCGGCTTGGGGTGGAGGCTGAACTTACAGATGATCCCGAGAAAATTTCCACGGCCGACCGTGTGATTTTTCCAGGTCAGGGTGAAGCCAGTTCTGCGATGGCCTACTTGAAGGAACGAAATTTAGACCAAGTGATTCGAGAGGTGAAGCAACCTTTTTTGGGAGTTTGCCTGGGTTTGCAGCTGCTATGCGCCCATTCGGAAGAGAACAACACCCCCTGTTTGGGCATCTTTCCTCAGCTAGTCAAACGCTTTATTCCAAGTGCAAGCGGCCAAGAAAAAGTGCCTCATGTGGGTTGGAATTCAATCGAGAACTTGGTGGACAATCCCTTACTCAAGGATCTGCCTGACGCCAAGCACCTGTACTATGTGCACAGTTACTATGCGACCCTAGGAGAAGGCACTGTTGCCACTACCCACTACATTCAAGACTTTACGGCCATTCTCCATCGAGCTAACTATTGGGCGATTCAAGCCCACCCCGAGAAAAGCAGTACTTTAGGAGAAAAGCTCTTGGAGAATTTTCTAGCGCTGTCTTCTACTTAATTAAGATTCACCAAGGGATTTAAGGTTGTAAAACCGTCCCTTAGCCATAAAATTATGCACGTAATTCCTGCAATTGATTTGATCGGAGGTAAATGTGTTCGCCTCAGCCAAGGCGACTACCAGCGGAAGACCGAATACCACGATGATCCTTTGGAGATGGCCAAACGCTTTGAAGGGGCGGGATTGACGCGACTCCATCTGGTGGATTTAGATGGTGCCAAAGCCAAAAAAATTGTAAATGGAGCCGTGTTGCAGCGTATTTGTTCCGGAACGCGTTCGGCAGTGGATTTTGGTGGGGGTATACAATCGCAGGAAGAAATCGAAAAGGCCTTCACGCTCGGTGCTTCGCAAGTCACCGGTGGAAGTATTGCAGTGAAAAATCCAAGTTTGTTTGAATCTTGGCTAGAAATATATGGCTCAGGAAAAATTATTTTGGGTGCCGATGCTAAGGATAAAAAAATTGCCGTGGGAGGTTGGGAAGAAACTACCCTGCTGGAGCTAATTCCCTTTATTAAAGGGTACTACAACAAAGGGATTCGCCAAGTAATCTGTACCGATGTGGCCAAGGATGGATTGCTTCAAGGCCCTTCTTTTGAGTTGTATCGGGAGATCCTTCAGGAGTTGCCCGAATTGCAACTCATTGCTAGTGGAGGTGTTTCCTGCTTGAAGGACTTGGAGGAACTCCAAAAACTAGGCGTCTATGGAGCCATTGTTGGAAAAGCCTATTACGAAGGGAAGATCAGTTTGGAAGAGCTGGCACAATTCGAATCGCATTAAATTATTGGGATAATCGCCTGTCGAGGCCTGTCCCTGAATTACTCCAAATCATTTACTAGGAATTACCTGTTTACTATCGCATGCTAACCAAAAGAATTATCCCTTGTCTTGACATCAAAGATGGCCGCACGGTCAAAGGGGTGAATTTTGTGGAACTTCGAGATGCTGGAGATCCGGTGGCTTTGGCGAAGTTGTATTCAGAACAAGGCGCGGATGAACTCGTATTTCTTGACATTACAGCGACTGTAGACAAGCGAAAAACGCTAGTAGATTTGGTGACGCAGGTGGCCAAGGAAGTTCGAATACCCTTTACGGTTGGCGGTGGTATTGCTTCGATTCAGGATGTTTATGTCTTGTTGTCAGCAGGTGCAGATAAGATCTCCATCAATTCGGCGGCAGTGAAAACGCCTGAACTTATAGATCAACTTGCCAAAGAGTTTGGCTCTCAATGTGTGGTGGTAGCCATCGATTCGCGATGCGCTGATGGCATCGATTTGGTGCATACGCATGGAGGAAGGACGGCAACCACCCTGCAATCCAAGGCTTGGGCCAAGGAGCTGGCGGATCGGGGTGCAGGAGAGATTTTGCTAACCTCCATGGATCATGACGGCACGAAGGCGGGTTTTGCACTGGAATTGACTGCTGCGATTTCAGGAGCATTGCCTATTCCAGTAATCGCTTCTGGCGGTGCGGGAAGCATGCTCCATTTTAAGGAAGTATTTACCACGGGAAAAGCAGATGCAGCTTTGGCAGCAAGTATTTTCCACTTCAAGGAAATTGGTATTCCTGAATTAAAAATGTATTTGGATGAGGAAGGGGTAGTTGTAAGGAAATGAAATAGGGAAGGGAAATAGAAACGGGAAATACGGTTGAAATAGAGTTGAAATAGACCGAGCATGCTCGCTGAAATAGGTAATTCAATTAGTATTTCTACCCTATTTCACGAAGCTCGCCCGCCGCGGCGGGTATTTCTATTGTATCTCAATTGTATTTCATTTTTAAATGTAAAAAACAGATAAAATGAACATAGATTTTAAAAAGATGGATGGCCTTATTCCGGCGGTAGTGCAGGATGCATTTACTGGAAAGGTATTGATGTTGGGCTACATGAATGAAGAAGCATTGGCCAAAACGGAGGAGTCGGGTAGGGTTACTTTTTTCTCGCGCAGCAAAAACAGATTGTGGACCAAAGGAGAGACTTCAGGTAACTTTTTGGAAGTGGTCAGCATGCAGGAAGATTGTGATGGGGATGCGATCTTGGTCAAAGCCAAGCCCCTCGGTCCAGTTTGCCATACGGGAGCAGATACTTGTTTTGAGGAATCCAATACCTCTCAAACTGCATTTATTGATCACCTTCGTGGGATTATTAAGGAGCGCAAAGAAAATCCGAATTCAGGATCCTACACCTCCAGTCTTTTTGGAAAAGGAATCAATAAGCTGGCTCAGAAAGTAGGAGAGGAAGCGGTTGAACTGGTGATTGAGGCCAAGGATGACAATAAGGAGCTTTTCCTAGGAGAGGCGGCAGACTTGCTATTTCACTACCTCGTACTACTTGAAGCGAAGAACTATTCCTTAGACGAGGTTGTGGTGGTGCTCAAACAGCGGCATATAACCAAATAGGGGTAAAAAAAAATGTTTAGATGCAATCATACTAGTAGTTCCGACTTTAGTCGGGCACATATGTTTTTATGTACTTGATCGCTGCTGCCAATTGAGGATCCTTCGTATTTCCCCAATCTAACCGCGGATTATCGGGAGCGGAAACGTAGGCATACCCCGCTTTTTTAGTAGGGGTAGCGGGAAAGCTTTTAGGAAAGCCATCCCAGTATTCAGTAATTCCAGTGGAGTTTGTTAAGATGTACTTAACTGCCAATAATTCCACATTAAATTTTGAAAAATTTGAATTACCAGTGGTTCCAATTCGATCCAAACCCACAGGCATTCCAGAAGTACTTTCACCGATCTGTACCACTTTCAGGTAAGGTTCCATGACGTTCAAAATGAATTCTGCAGGACCTTTGGTTTGTTTGCTTGTCAAGATAATTACCTTATTAAGTGCTATGCTACCTGCTTTACCAAAGGGAACTGATCGATCATACTTAGTCTGTTTGGAGTTATTTTTTAAACTATACATCAATTTACCATTATGTTCAGCAGGCACGATGTAATTACAAAGCCTTTCTACTACCTCTACTTCACCTCCAAAACTGTATCGGAGATCGATAATTAGCTCTTGAATACCTTGACTTTGGAAATCCTCCATACTTTTCTGGAGTTCAGCACTGCGTTTTGGAAGCAAACCATCTGTAGCTATAAAATTTTGGTATACCAAATAACCCACTTTGACCTTTTTATCTTTCTCTTTGCCTGTGGAGTCTACGGTGAATACTTGTTGATTCAAGACTGGATTAACTTTATATTCGACGGCCTCAATACTTTTTGAAAGAAAGGTTTCCTCTGCAACTTGGAAGTTTATATTGAATGTTTTACCAAAACTCAAATTTGCATTGGCTAATTTCAGGTCGTAATTTTCTGGGATAAGTGTTTTATTGATTTTAAGAATTTCCCATCCTCTTTTCACACCAGCTAGGTCGGCAGGAGAATCTTTAAGCACATAAGCTACATAAAGTTTTTTCCGCTCGTCATGAGCAACGCTGATTCCTGTATTTGTCGCCTTTCCTTGAATAATTAGGGATTCAAATATAGAATTGGGATAGAGTTCTGAAAATTCATCATTTGGCTTGAACTTAAGTGCATTAAGGACCTCTGTGGCAGTCTTATATTTAGTCGCATCAAAGGCCAAAGGAATGGAATTATTCCAAAAATAAGTTTCTTTCATCACGTCTAAAATGGCTCTTTTGAGCGTGTCATTCGTGAGAGCTTCCTCATATTTTTTTAATGCCGCCAGATCAGCCTCTGAAAGCGCAGCATCTGCAGGTACCTCATTTGGACCACAGCTAATTACACCAAGGCAGAGTACTGCCCAAAGCCAAATTAATTTTCTCATTACCTCTATTTTTAGAACTATGTGATTATCTACAATCTTGCCAGCTGATGATAAACTTAGGTGGATAGTAGTGCACAATCGCCGACAATTGACCGTCCACAGTCCACAATACATTTAATTAAACTTTAAACCTAGTTTTATTGACAACTATATAAAAAGCAGATATATAGGTATAAATTCAGTTATCTATAAACTTACAAAACTTTTTATTCAACATGACAATTTAGTTTCCTTCAAGTGAAGTTAAACGTATTAAATAGTTATAATTCCAGCATCTTTAAAGTTAGTTTACTGAGATCAAAATCAACTTAAGGGATATAAGCAAAGAGCCCGGCAATTTTGCAGGGCTCTTTGTTTATGAAAGAAAAACGTTCAGTTTAGAATACTGGAAACTCTTGTTGCAAGCCTTTGAAAGCATCAATCATTTCCCATTTAGGCTTGTAGTAGGTATCCCTGGTTCGGTTACCTACGGTGCCCGTACGGATGTACTGAATAGCCGCAGCCAAACGAAGGTCTTTTACATCTCCCCAAGCAAACTGAGGGCTGTCGCCTACGGTGAAGTTGGCAGGGAAGCCGTCAAAATATTCTGCTTTTCCAGCTGCATTTGCGATGGCGAAGGTAATTGGCACCACTTCCACATTATTGGTTTGTAGGATGCGGTTGTAACTAGAAAGCGGGAAGGAACCTACCGGCTTGCCAAAAGTATTGTCTCCGATAAGGACTACTTGCATGTAAGGGTCTAGTGCATTAATGATCAATTCGGATGCAGAAGCCGAACTTCGTGAGGTCAAGAAAATGACACGACTCAAGCCAATGGTTCCAATTTTGCTAAAATTCCGAGAGGTATTTTGAGCGGTTTTCATGGCGTTCAACTTGTTGGTATACATCAACTTGCCGTTGTTTGCTGTTTGAATCAGGTAATTGCAAATCTGCTCGGCTACCGCTACAGATCCACCCCCATTGTATCGAAGATCGATTACAAGCTCTTGGACTCCTTGATTCTGGAAAAACTCCATGCTCGTTTGTACTTCAGCACTTCGGGTTGGGCTCAATCCTGCAGTGGCTTTGAAGCTTTGGTAAGCCCAATACCCCACTTTTTTGGTGTCTACCTGAATTACGCGCTGGTCCAAAACCGAGTTGGACTGGTACTCTGCCTTCACGTTGCTACGCGTTGTAGTGGTTCCATCCGGTAGTTTGAAGGTAAAGGAATTGGTAATCCCAGGGTCAGAAGTGCCTAACTTGAAGTCGTACCCTCCTGTGGAAGTTTTGTATTCTGCGATGGGTTTGCCATTGATTTGGGTGATTTCCCAGCCTCTTTTCCAGCCATCCTTTCCAGCAGGGGCTTCCGCAAAGACAAAGGATATATAGAGCTTTTCATCAGCAGTGAATGCAAATCCAAAGCCATGGCCTGCGTTCTTGCCCACGAATGCATTGTTGAACGCTTCCTGTGTAGTGATGTAGGAAAATCGGTCGATAGGCTTATAAATAATCCCATCCAAAAGCGCTTCATTGGAGGTGTATTTGGTTAAATCTACGGTAGTTGGAATTTGCCCATTCCAGAAATACCATTCTCGCATAACTTCCACGATGGCGTTTTTCACCTCGTCCACAACCGGCTTTGTTGGTTCTACCGGATCTTCTTTTGGTTCACAAGACCCTAACAGGCCTATCATTAACCAAGCGCTTATCCAAATTAATTTTTTCATGGGAGTAGAGTAATTTTTTATTCTAAACGTAAAATTTCAATTCTTGTTTTATAACAAGATGTCGTACACCTTCACACTTTTCCAAAAAGTGGAATACTTGGCGATAAACTCAAGATGAAGTGGGTCTTTTTGGTAAGCTGCTTGGCCTTCTAATGAATCAAAAAACAGGCTGCAAGACACATGGAAACTATGATCTACCACATCTCTTTTCTCTGTTGGTGCAGGAACTCCCTTGTAGAATTGAATCACATCTTTGCAGCGGCCCAGCATGGGAACTGCATCTTTGAGAAATTCTTCCACATCAGATTCCTTGTGAAGCCAGAAATAAACTTGGTGAATGATTTTTTGTGTGGGCATAGGGGTAGAATGGCTAAATGGGATGGAGACGAGGCTTATCGCACTGGCAGCTCCAAGGGTTTGAATAAATTTACGTCGAGAGTTCATATTTTTCTACTTAGGTAATCTTAACAGTTCAAATTGAATTTTGCAGAGGTGGGATAAATATAAAAATTTATCTTGCTTTCTCGAACAGTACTAGCAGAGATATCTGCACGTTCGCCAACCATTAAATCAATTGCGCCTATGAATTATCGGATACTTGGAAAAACAGCATGGTCTATTTCAGAAATTGGACTCGGCACTTGGCAGGTTGGTGGGGGATGGGGAAAACAGTTTGATCCCAAGGTAGCATCCCAGCTTTTGCATGCCGCGTTTGATCAGGGGGTGAATTTTGTAGATACCGCCGATGTGTACGATGGGGGCTTGAGTGAAGCTGCTGTCGGGAAGGCTGTAAGCGAACGAAGTGAAGTCATCTATGTAGCTACCAAATGTGGCCGACGTTTACAGCCTCATGAACCATCGGGGTACACCCCAACAAATCTTCGAAAATTTGTAGAGGATAGCCTTCAGAATACCCGATTGGAGCGGCTAGATTTGATCCAGCTACACTGCCCACCTAGCCCAGTTTACGATAGTGATGAAGTTTTTGGTTTGTTTGAATCCTTGATTCAAGAAGGAAAAATAGCTGCTCTTGGGGTGAGTATAGAACGGGTTGAAGAAGGAATTCGTGCCATGGATTATGCCGTAGTATCGTCCATACAGGTGATTGTAAACTTGTTGCGTCAGAAGCCGGTTGAAGAACTTTTTGAACTGGCAGAAGCCAAAAACGTAGGTTTAATTGTGCGCGTTCCGCTGGCCAGTGGATTACTTTCAGGGAAATTCAATGCACAGACTACATTTGAAAAAGAGGACCACCGGTTTTTCAATCGGGAGGGACAGGCCTTTGATAAAGGAGAAACCTTCTCTGGAGTACCCTTGGATTTGGGTTTTGCTGCCGTGGACGAACTGAAAACGCATTTTTCAGGAGGACAGGACTTGGCTGCTCAGGCGCTTCGTTGGGTATTGATGCATCGGCAAGTAAGTACGGTGATTCCTGGTGCTTCCACGGTAGCTCAAGTAGCTCAGAACATTCAAGCCGGCCAATTGCCTCCTTTAAGTAACCTTCAAATGCAGGAGGCTACCCGTATTTACGGGCAGTATATCAAAGCAGAGGTGCACTCGCTGTGGTGAAATCAAAAAAAAATGTCCCCAAAAAACTTGGGGACATTTGAAGAAAGGTAAAAAGAGAATTAATCCTCTTTTTTAGCCATTCTGGTTCTTTCGTTTTCGTCCAAATAGATCTTACGCATACGGATGGACTTTGGGGTGATTTCCAAGTACTCGTCCTTCTGGATGTATTCCATAGATTCCTCCAAGGAGAAACGCTTTGCTGGAGTGATTCTCACGTTGTCATCCGAGCCAGAGGCACGCATGTTGGTGAGTTTCTTGCCTTTCTGTATGTTAACTACGATGTCATTGTCTCGGGAGTGTTCGCCGATTACTTGTCCAGTATACAATTCATCACCTGGATCAACGAAAAACACCCCGCGATCCTGAAGTTTGTCAATGGCATAAGCGGTACATGGACCACCTTCCATAGAGATAAGCGAACCGTTTATCCTACCTGGGATTGGGCCTTTAAATGGTTCGTAGGCTGTAAATCTATGG
>JBILBQ010000161.1:0-3993 GCA_044353615.1 Algoriphagus sp.
ACCCAGATAAAATTGCGGACCAGATTTCCGACGCACTCATTGATAACTTTTTGGCTTTTGATCCCAGCTCCAAAGTAGCCTGCGAAACACTCGTAACTACCGGACAAGTGGTCCTTGCTGGAGAGGTAAAATCGGAAGTGTACCTAGACGTACAAAAAATCGCCCGCGAGGTGATCAACAAGATCGGTTACACCAAGAGCGAATACATGTTTGAAGGAAACTCCTGCGGAGTACTTTCTGCAATCCACGAGCAGTCTGCAGATATCAACCAAGGTGTAGAACGCAAAAACCCAGAAGAGCAGGGTGCAGGCGACCAAGGAATGATGTTTGGCTATGCTACCAACGAAACGGACAACTACATGCCTTTGGCACTCGACCTTTCTCACCGCATCCTATTGGAACTAGCGGAATTGCGAAGAGAGAATAAGGATATGCCTTACCTACGTCCTGACTCCAAGTCTCAGGTGACGATTGAATACTCCGACGACAACGTGCCTCAGCGCATTGATGCGATCGTCGTATCTACTCAGCACGATGACTTTGACGAGGAAGGAACCATGCTTGCCAAAATCAAGTCGGACATCATCAACATTTTGATACCACGCGTGAAGGCAAAGTTGAAGCCTTCGCTACAAAAACTATTTACCGACCAGATCACCTACCACATCAACCCAACAGGCAAGTTTGTGATCGGTGGACCACACGGTGATACCGGACTTACCGGAAGAAAAATCATCGTAGATACTTACGGGGGCAAGGGAGCTCACGGAGGAGGAGCCTTCTCTGGCAAAGATCCATCAAAAGTAGACCGCTCCGCGGCTTACGCGACTCGCCACATTGCCAAAAACTTGGTGGCAGCTGGAGTTGCTGATGAGATCTTGGTACAGGTATCTTATGCAATTGGCGTTGCCAAGCCGATGGGCATCTACATCAACACCTACGGCACGGCCAAGGTGAACTTCAGCGATGGAGAGATTGCCAAGAAGGTAGAAGCTATCTTCGACATGCGTCCGTATGCTATCGAGCAGCGCTTGAAGTTGCGCACCCCGATCTACCTAGAGACTGCGGCTTACGGCCACATGGGTAGAGAGAGCGTGGTTGTAGAGAAGACCTTTACTTCCCCTTACCGCCCAGCCATCACCAAGAAGGTAGAGTTATTTACCTGGGAGAAGTTGGATTACTTGGACACGGTAAAGAAGGAGTTCGGAATCTAAGACCTAGAGTCAACCCCAAATAAAAACGGTGCGAGCGAATGCTTGCACCGTTTTTTTGGTTTATGGGGCTGCTCGGAGCTGCTCGTGATTTGCAATCACGAGCTACTATCCTTGAGGCCCCGGGCTTCACCCGGGGTTATTAATGTTAGGCTCCTATGGAGCTAGGAAATTCTGGCTAAAGATTAAAATGTTTTGTCCTAGGATAAGGTTTAAACTAACAAATCTAATTCTTTGCGCCTTGCGCCACTTTGCGAGAATAATGACCTTCTTTCTACTGTGGGAACAACTCTTTACCGTTGTAGCATCAGCCATCCCCGTGGATCCACTACGGGTAAGCTGCTGCTGGTGACTAAAACTCCCTTTTTTCCAATCAAGAGTTTTTGACTACCCTCAGAGGTTGTGACTTCTACCGGCATTTCAAAATCAATACCTTCCAAAGCAATTCGGTACCCTGACTTTCCTTGTTTACTTACCGTCAACTTGGGCAAGGCTGTGGTCTCTAGGTAAAGCTTAAAAAACCCTTCCAAATTTTGCCCGGTGTAGCGCTGGATAAAATCGGTAAAATCTTTCGTAGTCACCCGATTTAGGTAAGTAAATTGCTCTTCACTGGCAAAGGCTTTTAGAGCGGGGAAAAAAAGGTCATCTCCTAAAACCCCCCGTAGGGAATGAATGACCATGGCTCCCTTGGTATAAATCTCCGGATGATAGGCCGTCTTTTCGGTGGAGTTGGTAGGACTGACTACAGGTCGGGCATGCGGAATGCCTCGGGCCTCAGACCGCGCTTTTTTGAAATAAGCATCCGGTCCCCCATGTTCCCAATAGAATAACCAGTCCCCATAAGCCGTAAGGCCCTCGTGAATCCACATGTCGGCCCAGTCCCCCACAGATACCTTGTTGCCAAACCATTCGTGACCCAGTTCGTGGTGGAGCAGCCAGTCGTACTTGACTATTCCCATGGGCACAAATTGGAAGTTATTCCCATAAGCATTGATGGTTTGGTGTTCCATGCCTAGGTAGGGAGTTTCAACCACCGCAATTTTGTCCTCCGGAAAAGGAAAGGCGCCAAAGTATTTTTCATGCGTTTGGGTACTTACTCGAAGGACCTCTAATAGTTCCTTGGCCTTGGATTTGTTTTCCTGGAGTACCCACACTGCCATCGGAATTACTACTCCAGAGCTGGAGCGAAATTCGGTTTCCTCTTTTTCAAAAATGCCAAGCGTGAAGTTGATGCCGTAATTATTGATCGGATAGTCCGTTTTCCAGTGGTAGCGCAGTTTTTGACCCTGATCTTGGGTTTGGAGCAAGCGCCCGTTGGAAGCGACAAAATAGGGTTTGGGTACCGTAAAGAATAATTCCACACCTTGCTGTGGCTCACTTGATGGGTGGTCTAAGGCGGGCATAAAAAGCTTTGCGCCCTCACCTTGGGAGGACAATCCCATCCAATGTTTTCCCATATGGTCTTTTTCCCAAGTAAACCCCCCGGTCCAGGGAGGATTCTGGGCGATGGGAGTTGGACCCTCGTAGAAGATCTGAACCTGGTTGCAGGTGCAGTCTATGGGAAGGATATCTAAAAGGTCGTTTTGATGGGAAAATGCAACGGCTTTCCCATCCATGAGCACTTTGCTTACTTGGTATTGGTCTATCAATTGAAACCGTAGCGTATCGAGCTTTTCACTGGCCAAAAAGGTGATGGTAGATTGTCCTGCAATGGACTGCGTTTCTGGAAAAATTTCAATCTCGAGTCGGTACTGCTGAATTTGAAATTTGGCTTGCAGGGGATCAAGTGGTCCTCCCCAGTCCCAAGTTTGGGCATGAATAAGCTGAACTACAAAAAGAAGGGGAAGAAAAAAGAGTAGTTTTTTCATGAAAAGGGCAAAAAAGGATGAGGCATTGAATATAGGCAACTGGACCAAAAAAAACCGCTCTAGAGGGTAAATCTTGGAGCGGCTGATGTTTAGTCTTCGGCGTAGTTGAAGGCATCTACTTGTTCCTTGATCCAGTCCTGGTATTTGCCACGGAGGAATTCCGCCCATTCTTCCTTGTATTTGGAGCCATCCAGCAGAAACCGGAAAGCGGTAGTAGCTTTTGGATTGCTAAGTGCACTCACTAGGTCCTCTGCGAGTGTACGCTCTTTGACTTTGCGGTCCACAAAGTCCTGCATGAGCTGATGCTCTTGGGACGGCTCTAGCTTGGTAAACTCTGCAAAATTGTCTGGTTCATCTTCGATTTCGTCGAGAATATCTTCTTCCTCTGGGGTTAGGTCGTAGTTGAAGTGATCTTCATCGTCAGGCAGGTGATGGATTTTCTTCTTGTCAACCTGATAGAAGCACACATTGCCTTTAAGCAATTGGGTAGCAATTAGGTCTACCTCTTTTTCAGTAAGCGAAAGCATGGACAGAGTTCAGAGTATTTTAAAAGTACGATTGGACGAAAGTTCAACAAATTGTTTTAAAAAACGCAAGTTCCAAGCAAAAAAATAAGCCTAAAACCCTTGATTTATAATTCTTTCTACTGTTTGAGGGTCAAGTTCATGCCCTCCAGAAAAAGTAAGCAGGTTTAGCGGCTTGCCTAGCTCTAAAAGAAGCTCCTCTTGTCGTTTCTTACTTTCCTCAGTTACCAACTCATCTTCTAGCCCGTGGACCAAAATCACCTCGGTAGCAGCAAATTTTTCTTTTGCCACTTCTAGCGCGAGGTCATGAGCAAAGCCTCCGCCCCAAAGTACAAGTGAATCAAGGGTGCCCTTCCATTGGCTTGCCCATCGGGTGCCTGTTGCTGCTCC
>JBILBQ010000077.1:0-13024 GCA_044353615.1 Algoriphagus sp.
CTCTTCGATCCGAATCCAGATAGAATGAATTGCCTCCATCGATGACCAAGTCGTCTTTTCCCAACAGTGGAATCAACGCATCCAATTGGGCATCGATGGCCGCTCCTGCAGGGATCATCATCAAAATGCGACGCGGGGTAGCCAAGGAAGTTACAAACGCTTGCAAATCTTCAAAAGCAGCTGTTTGAGTGAATTCTGGGTTTTCATCCAGTACCTTCTGGGCGATGCCTTCCTCCTTGCCTGCCACAAATCGGTTGTATAAGGATACGGAAACTCCATTTTCAGCGAGGTTGAGCGCTAGGCTTTTGCCCATCACACCCATGCCGATCACCCCCATGTTCATTTTCATCTCTTGTTGCGTTAAATAGTGAAGGGATGCCTCCAGCACCTGGGCTGGGGTCCCTGAAATGTCTATTAGTTTGCCTGCTGTAGGCTCCTCCCAAATGGATAGCTGGGAATCCAACATACCCGCCTTCATGTAGTGGTTTTGACGCGCAAGCATGCGCTCCCAAATCAGGTCTCGCGTACCGGTCAAGTGGATCCAGCGCAGTTGGTCGCTCACTTGGAGCTGCTGGCGGTAGGTGTTTTTGAGGGCGGAACAAGCTAAAACTGCTCCGCCTTTCTTCTCCATCTCCAGCAAGTTCAAAGCCAAAGCAGCTAACCAGGGCTGTCGATCCACGTCCGTAAGCGGCTCCCCTCTCCCCATTTTTTCAATGTTGGCTGGGGGATGAAACTGGTCTGCATCCAAAAATGGGAGTCCTAGTGCCTGAGACAAGCCCAATCCTAGGGTAGTTTTTCCCGTACCTGACACTCCTGTGACCACTACAAGCATGGTGCAAAGGTAAGTTTTTGATTTCAACTGTACACATTTTCGTTCCCCATGGATTTGCAATTTTAGCAGGTTCAAATTCCTGCATCAGACAGTAATTTTGAGAGGGATGATTTTTCCAAGATCTGAATAACTAACTTTGCTGCTCAAATTCAAGTTTCGATGATTTCAGTTGACAATGTATCCGTTATTCACGGTGGAAGCCCCCTATTCAGCAATATCACCTTCAACATCAATGAAAGTGACAAAATAGCCCTCATGGGCAAGAATGGCGCTGGAAAATCTACCCTCCTCAAAATTATCGCAGGGGTAAATAAACCAAGTTCAGGTTCGGTCTCCGCCCCAAAGGGATATGTGGTCGCCTACCTGCCTCAGCACTTGCTCACTGCTGACGACTGCACAGTCATGGAAGAAGCCTCCAAGGCTTTTGCTTCCTATCTGAGCATGAAGGAAGAAATTGAAGCCATCAACGAGCAACTGACCATCCGCACAGACTACGAATCGGAAGAATATTACAAACTCATCGAGAAAGTGTCTGAACTCAGTGAGAAATTTTACGCCATCGAAGAAATCAACTACGAGGCCGCCGTTGAAAAAGTATTACTAGGACTAGGTTTCCTTCGAGAGGATTTTACACGCTCCACTTCTGAGTTTTCAGGAGGTTGGAGAATGCGCATCGAGCTTGCGAAGATTCTATTGCAAAACCCAGACCTCATCCTACTGGATGAGCCCACCAACCACCTGGACATCGAATCCATCCAATGGCTGGAAGACTTTTTGTTGACCAAGGCCAAAGCCGTGGTAGTTATCTCCCACGATAGGGCCTTTGTTGACAACATCACCTCCCGAACCATTGAGGTGACCATGGGTCGCATCTACGATTACAAAGCAAAGTACAGCCACTACCTCGAACTTCGCAAGGAGCGCCGGGAGCAGCAGCAGAAACATTACGAAGAGCAGCAACGCTTTATTGCCGATACCACCCAGTTTATCGATCGCTTTAAAGGCACCTACTCCAAAACCTTGCAAGTACAGTCTCGGGTAAAAATGCTCGAGAAGCTGGATATCGTCGAAGTGGATGAGGTGGATACCTCCGCACTCAAACTCCGGTTCCCTCCCTCTCCTCGTTCTGGAAAGTATCCCGTGATCGCCGAAGAGATGAGCAAAAGCTATGGAGACCATGTGGTATTCAACAAAGCGTCCATGACCATCGAACTCGGGCAGAAGGTGGCCTTTGTTGGTAAAAATGGGGAGGGCAAATCCACCATGATCAAGGCCATCATGGGCCAGATTGATTTTCAAGGAAAGTGCGAGTTGGGTCACAATGCCATGATCGGGTATTTTGCACAAAACCAAGCCTCCCTACTCGACGAAAGCCTGAGCATTTTTGAAACTATCGATCAGCTAGCGGTAGGAGAAATACGCACCAAAATCAAAGATATCCTCGGAGCCTTCATGTTTAAAGGCGATGACATCAACAAAAAAGTGAAGGTGCTTTCGGGCGGTGAAAAAACACGTTTGGCACTGATCAAACTCCTGCTGCAGCCGGTCAATCTTTTGATTCTCGATGAACCGACCAACCACTTGGATATGAAGACCAAGGACATCATCAAGGATGCTCTCAAGGCATTTGATGGCACGCTCATCCTGGTGTCCCACGATCGAGACTTTTTGGATGGACTGGCTACCAAGGTATTTGAATTTGGCAACAAGCGGGTACGTGAGCATTTTGAAGATATCAATGGATTCTTGCGCAACAAGAAACTTGAAAACCTACGCGAAGTGGAGCGAAAGTAACTGGGAGAGCGTACAAAGTACGATGTACCAGGTACGAAGTATTACCTACGGCAGACGGGTTTAAGCTAATGTCGAATTTCGAACGCTGAATATCGAACGTTGAGCTAAGTAAACATGGAACTCGGCCAGCAGAATCCGTCTTGACTCTTGCAGCGTCTTAGTACTTGGTACATTATACCAAACTTTTTTAATGTCGAATCTCGAAAGCTGAATATCTGAGTTTGACCTGAAAAATAGGCTAAAACCATATAGGACCCTAGAAAAACCAAGATTTCTAGGGTCCTATGTGGTTCTTTTTTATCTGGCTACTTACAACTTATGCTATTTCTCGGCTCTTGCTTCTTGCAGCCTCTTGGTACATTGTACTTGGTACTTAGTACATACTTCGCAAAAGTTTATCTGGCGTAGTTGACAGCTCGCATTTCGCGAATTACAGTCACCTTGATTTGGCCTGGATACTGCATTTCTTTTTCGATTTTTTGGGAGATATCGAAGGAAAGTTGTCCCGCCTTCTGATCGTCTACATTGTCAGCATCAACTAGGATTCGCAACTCTCTACCTGCCTGCATGGCGAAGCATTTGTTGACTCCGTCAAAGTTCATGGCTAGTTCCTCCAATTCTTTCAGACGCTTCACATAGCTATCCATGATCTCGCGACGGGCACCAGGGCGAGATCCTGAGATCGCATCTGAAGCCTGCACAATTGGGGAAATCAAGGAAGTCATTTCGATTTCATCGTGGTGAGCACCGATGGCATTGCAAATTTCAGGGTGCTCCTTGTAGCGCTTGGCTAGCTCCATCCCGAGCACGGCGTGAGGCAATTCTTGTTCCTCCGGCCATACCTTGCCAATATCGTGCAAAAGACCAGCGCGCTTGGCAAGCTTGGCATTGAGTCCCATTTCTGCAGCCATGGTCGCGGCTAGCTTCGCCACTTCTCTGGAGTGCTGCAGTAGGTTTTGTCCATAAGAAGAACGGAAACGCATACGACCCACCATCTTGATCAATTCAGGGTGAAGGCCATGGATACCGAGATCGATACAGGTACGCTCCCCGATCTCAACAATTTCTTCTTCGATGTTTTTCTCTGTCTTGGCAACTACCTCCTCAATACGTGCGGGGTGGATTCGACCATCCTGAACCAAGCGGTGCAAGGAAAGGCGTGCAATCTCTCTACGAACAGGATCAAAGCCAGAGATGATGATCGCTTCTGGAGTATCATCTACTACAATTTCCACGCCGGTAGCTGCTTCTAGGGCACGAATGTTACGTCCTTCTCTACCGATGATTTTTCCTTTGATGTCGTCACTCTCAATGTTGAATACTGACACACAATTTTCGACTGCATGCTCAGTAGCGGTACGCTGGATCGTATCCAATACAATCTTTTTTGCCTGCTTGGTAGCCGTCAATTTGGCCTCGTCGAGAATGTCTTTCATCATGGAGGAAGCCTTCGTCTGGGCTTCTTCGGTGAGCATGCTGACCAGCTCCTCGCGTGCTTCATCTCTACTCAACGCAGCGACCTTCTCTAAGTCGGCGATACGTTGGTTGGTAACGCGCTCGAGCTCTACTTTTTTCACCTGAACCGACTGCAACTGAGCCGTCAAGTTTTCAGATTTGCTGTCGAGCTCCGCCTCTCTTCTTTTGACATTTTCCTGCTCCTTGGTCACCTGCTGCTGCAGTTGCTTCACCTTATTTTCGTTGGTGATGATCAGATTTTTCTTGGTATTGTGCTCCTCATCAAACTCGGCCTTCAGCTTCAAGTATTTTTCCTTGGCTTCCAGCATGCGGTCTTTTTTTATGGTCTCGGCGGTCAACTCCGCCTCTCTAAGCATGGATTTAATCCGATCTTTAGTCTCCTCCTCCTGCTTAGCATGTTTACTTTTTAAAAAAAAGCCAGTCAAGACTGCTCCTACGCCAAGCCCAGCAAGGGCTGATAGGATAATAAATGCAAGTGCGTTCATAGTTGTGAATATATAGTTGTTCACCTACCGGCACTGGAAATTAGCAAAACGAAAAAAACTTAATCTCAAACAGCCTTGGCAAGCAAGGCTGATATATGGGCAAGACTGCGTTGCATGTGCACGCTATCTTCTTCATTTCCTGCGTTGGTTTCTAAAGATTCTACCATGAAATCAAAGGCCACCATGGCCAGTAAATCAGTAGAATCGTCCAAACCAAACTCAGATTTATACTTTCTTAATTTCTCATTGATCATCCTGCCGGCATGCCGAATTTTCCCCTCATCTTCAGGCTTCACGCGCATGGGATATTCTCGGTCTCCGATTTTTACTTTAATGGCTAATGTTTCCATTTTACTCGGACAGATAGGTAATCAACTGATCGATTTCTTGTATATAGGAATTGATTAAGTCACTCATTTCACCAGTATCCTCAGGGTTTACCGGTCGGCTTTCCACAATGTTACTAATTTTTATCTTATTTTTAAAATTATCCAAGGCAACATCTCGCTCTTGTACTTGCTTTTCAAGCTCCACCAATCGTGCATTTAGGTGCTCATTTTCAGCAGTCAAGGCCTCTACCTTTTTGCTTACCTGAACTGAAAGTTTTTCAAGTTTTTGTAATTCCTCGTGAATCATAACTTAGCTTCTGATAATTGCTCCTACTTGACTTTGAAAGGCCTGAATCAAGTTACTCATAGTTTTATCAATTTCCTTATCGGTCAATGTGTTTTCTTGATCTTGAAGGATAAAGCTAAGTGCATAGGCTTTTTTGCCCTGTCCCAATTTATCTCCTTGGTAGACATCAAATACATCTATCTGCTTTAAAAGTTTGCCTCCAGCCTTCTCTGCTACTTTTTTGACGCGGTCATAGGATACTTCCTGATCAATAACTAAGGAAAGATCCCGTCGCACTTCAGGAAATTTGGAGAGCTCCACGAATTTTTTCAGCGGAGACGACTTCTTTCCAAGCAAGTCCCAATCCAATTCGGCATACCACACTTCTTGTCTTACTTCGGCCAACTTGAGTGCCTTATCCTCCACTAATCCTAAAGTGGCCACTACCTTTTCCCCCAGCTTCAAACTCAATCCATAGGCAAAAGGCGCCGTTTCAATCACGTCTACTTGGCTTACCTCCACATGCAATCGCTCCAAAATTTGGGTCACAGTCGCATATACATCTGAGAAGGCAACCGGTTTTGCTGGGGCCACCCAACTCTCCGAAGAACTGTTGCCAGAAAGAAAAATAGCCAAACGTCTTGATTCCTTGTAACCCCCTTCGGCTTTCTTTTGATAAACGGTACCAAATTCAAAGCACTTCAGATCAGTTTGTCTTCTATTGATGTTGTGTGCCAAGACCTCTAAGCCCGAGAAAAGGAGCGTTTGACGCATCACTCCGAGGTCCTCACTGAGCTTGTTATAGATCTCCACGGTAGTTTCCGCATCCAAAAACCCTGCTTTTTCAACGTATTTGGGGCTGGTCAAACTATTGGTGACCATTTCAAAGTAACCTTGATTGGCAAGCATCTCCGTGAGGCGATACTGCAACTTCGCCACATCCTTTACTGGGTGTTCGGCCAAGAAATCAGTACTGAGTTTTTCGGATAGCGGCACCTGCTGAAAGCCATGAATACGCAACACCTCTTCAATGATGTCCGCTTCGCGGGTGACATCCACGCGGTAAGGCTTCACTGTAGCCACAAATCCGGTCTCCGTTCGTCCTGAAATCGCAATATCCAATCCTTCTAAAATGGCTACGACTTCCTCTGGATCAATTACTTTACCAATCAGTCGGTTGATGTGGCCAAAACTTACCTCAATCTGGGCATCAGCTTTTGGCTGGGGATAGTGATCCACTACCTCCGAAGCGATTTTTGCTCCAGCATACCGCTGCAACAGCATCACGGCCTGCTTCAAGGCATAGACCGGCATGTTGGGATCGGTACCCCGCTCAAATCGGAAAGAAGCATCCGTCTTCAAACCGTGAATCTGAGATCCTTTACGAATCACGTCCGGAGAGAAATAGGCTGACTCTAAAAAGATGCTTGTCGTTTGCTCGGAAACACCTGAGACCGCGCCACCAAAGACCCCAGCAATACACATCCCGCCCTTCGGATCACAGATCATCAACTCCTCACCGGAAAGCTTTCGTTCCTTCCCGTCCAAGGTCACAAAAGTGCTTCCTTTTGGTAGTTTGCCTACGCGAATTTTTCCTTCACCAATTTTTTCAGCATCAAATGCATGTAGCGGCTGTCCCAAATCGTGCAAGATATAATTGGTGATGTCGACCACGTTATTGATCGGTTCCAAGCCCAAGGAACGAAGAAAATGCTGCAGCCACTGGGGAGAGGGCTTGACCTCAATCCCTGTAAGCACAATCCCCGCATAGCGTGGGCAATCGGAAGTTTGGTCAACGACCACCTCGAGGGAAGGACCAGTAGCTTCCACTTGGATAGCGGGCTCAACTGGCAAACACAAGTCTCTACGCAACAGGGCTTTCAAGTCCCTGGCAACTCCCAAATGGGATGCCGCATCTGCGCGGTTGGGCGTCAATCCAATTTCCAAAATAAGGTCTTGGGTCACTTCAAAGTAAGCAGATGCAGGACTACCATTGGGCAAGTCTGTATCCAACACAATGATTCCAGCATGGGAAGTCCCGATGCCGATTTCGTCTTCCGCGCAAATCATCCCTTCAGATGCTTGACCTCGGATTTTTGCTTTTTTGATTTCAAAGGATTCGCCAGTACTCGGATACAAGGTAGCTCCTACCGTGGCAACCACTACTTTTTGCCCTGCGGCTACATTCGAAGCCCCACAAACAATTTGAGAGGGCTGCTCCTGTCCAATGTCGACCGTCGTCAAGCTCAATTTGTCTGCATCGGGATGCTTGACACAGGTAAGTACTTCTCCGATAACTAGTCCTTCCAAGCCTCCAGGCACAGACACAAAGGGCTCAAGATGCTCCACTTCAAGCCCCGATTGGGTGAGTAGCGCCGCAATTTCTTCTGGGCTTTCATTCAAATAGAGGTATTCCTTGAGTCTATTGATGGATATTTTCATAGGGCATTGGGTAAGCGAATCAGGCGATTCCGAACTAGGCGCGTGAGCAGTTAGTGGGTAAGTTGCAAATTTAAAAGATTTGCCTGAGCGGCGATCATTTATCGTAATTTTTCTCCCCTACTGGAAGGGCAATTTCCAAGATATTCTCGCGTGGCGGAAGGGGGCAAGCAAAGTCCGGATTGTAGGCACAGTAGGGATTGAAGGCCAGATTGAAGTCGATCGTGATGCTATTTTTTCCATCCTGACGCACATTCAGGTATCGTCCTCCCCCGTAGGTTTCTTTCCCGGAAGTTTCATCCGCAAAGGCCAGGAAAAAATTGCGCATGTCCGACTCATTTAGCGACTGCATCAGGAGGAGTTTATTGGTTTTCCCTCCCAACTCAAATACCGCAAAGGAATGTTCTAGGTAGCGTTCCGTGCTTCCATCCGTTAGGGGAACCTCTCTGATTTTTTTGATTTCAATCGGGAGTAAGCGCGCTTTCACCCGGTATGCAGGATCGATGGGGTAGAAAGTCAGGCTTTGCAAGCCTCTTTTCTGCTCCTCTGTCAAGGGAGATTCAACATTGAAACGGATGTATTTAAACTGCCGCTCCCGTTCCGTCTCGATTTTTTCGATGTAATCCTCGGGGCTTTCTGCAGCGGTAAACATGTAGGTAATGGCCCCCAAGATCACTAGGGATGCTACAAGGAGAATAAGATGGCTTGATTTCACGTGTGCTAATTAACTTTTAGTATCCAAACACGCCTTCGGGTTCCATGGTTTGAACAAGGGGAAAAGAAAGCTCCCAAATGCTACATGATCCCTTCATCGGCGAAACTAAAATAGCCCTGATCTGTGAAAATCAAATGGTCCACCAGGGGTATTTCCAACTCTATCCCAACTTTCTGCAAGCGTTGCGTAAGTCGTTTGTCAGCGTCCGAGGGCTGAAGGTTGCCACTTGGATGGTTGTGAATCAAAATTAAGGAATGCGCCCCTTGTTCCAAAGCAAATCTGAAAACCACTTTGGGATCTACTACAGAAGCAGTCGTTCCTCCTTGGCTTACGCGCTGTTTTTTTATGAGCCCATTGGTTCGATTCAACAACAGGAGAAATACCTGCTCCACTGGTTCATCGTAGAGATCGGGGCGCATCAGTTCATAGACCTGCTTAGAACCGGTGATTTTTAGGAGCTTGGGAGGCTCTTGGTCCTTTCTCCTCCTACCGAGTTCCAAAGCGCTGATGATCGAAATGGCCTTGGCTTCACCAATGCCTTTGAATTTGGTCAGGTCTGACACGGACATTCTAGACACTGCAGCCAAGTTGTTGCCGACCGAAGCCAGCAGCATGCGAGAAAGATCTACTGCACTACAGGCAGCGGTACCCGTGCCGATCAAAATTGCGATCAGCTCTGCATCGGAAAGTGCTGCTTTGCCTTTGAGGAGGAGTTTCTCTCGGGGCCGATCTTCCTCGGCCAACTCAAAAATTTTGATAGAGGTGGATGTGTCCATGAAGTAGATTAAAAAGTAAATTAAATCTAATGAAAAAAGGGCATAAAAAAACCCTGCTTGAAGGCAGGGTTTGATTTTATCAAGGGATAGATTACCCCAAAGCACTTACAACTTTAGCCAATCTTGACTTCTTGTTGTTTGCGTTGTTTTTATGGATTACATTCTTCTTAGCCAGTTTGTCCAACATTGAAGATACTTTCTTATACAACTCCATCGCCTCTACTTTATCCGTAGCCGCCTTAAGTCTTTTGATGAAAGTTCGGGTGGTCTTGGCCTGGTATCTGTTTCTCAAACGCTTCACATCGTTGGCGCGAATTCTCTTCAGAGCTGATTTATGATTTGCCATATGTAGTTAATTTTCTAATTCTTGTTGTCGTCCTATTTTGAACGGGAATGCAAAGTTATTGGAAATAATTAATTCTGCCAAAGTAATTTTGAACATTCCTGAAGTAAGTTGGGCACAATCCGACAAAAATTTACAAAAAAGCGCTCCAAATAAGCTAAAAAAGTGCTTTAAAGCCGGTTTATTGATGAATTTCCTGTAGATTGAATCATGAATTTTTTAATTATTCCTTTTTTGATCTTTCCATTTTTTTCGATGCCATTTCCTTACTGGGGCTTTTATGGACATGCTTTACTCAATCGGCAAGCGGTGTTTTCACTTCCACCTGAGATGCTTCCCCTTTACAAACGGGAACTTCGATTTATTTCTGAAAATGCGGTGAACCCAGATCGAAGGCGCTATGCGGTAAAGGGGGAAGCAGAAAAACACTACATCGATCTGGATCACTATGGGGATAGCGCCTTGTACAAGCTCCCAAAATACTGGGCGGAGGCCATCCAAAAATTTCCAGAAGACTCCTTGCGGGCGCACGGCATCGGGCCTTGGTCCGCCTATCTTACGTTTTTTAGTTTGACCAAAGCCTTTGCCGCAAAAGACAAAACAGCGATTCTGCGCTTATCCGCAGACCTAGGTCATTACCTCGGGGACTTGAATGTCCCCTTGCATACCACCAAAAACTACAATGGGCAACTGACCGGGCAAGCGGGTATTCATGGCTTCTGGGAAAGTAGAGTACCCGAATTGCTGGCAAAAAATTACTCCTTTTGGGTAGGTAAGGCAACTTATGTTTCCGATCCCCAGCAGGCACTTTGGGAAACCGTCGCCAGGGCTCATTCGCAGGTGGATTCAGTCTTGCGTATCGAAAAGATCCTTACCCAGCAGTTTCGCCCCGATCAAAAATACAGTTACGAGGAGCGGAACGGGGTGACGGTGCGGGTCTATTCCCGAGAATTTACGGAGGCCTATGCCCTTGCCCTGGATGGGCAAGTGGAACGACAGATGAAGCGCTCCATCAAGATGATTGCTGATTTTTGGTACACCGCTTGGGTCAATGCCGGGCAGCCTGAGCTTGGCAACTTCTCCACATTAGAAGCAGATGAAAAGGAAAAAATAACTCCAGATCCCAAAATCAAGGTTAGAGGACATGACAATCACTAATTTCCTCAAGAGGCCAAGTAGCGTTGAATCGCTTTCCCTAACTTTTCAAAGGTGTGTTTAAATTCAACTTCATTTTCTTCAAGTAGTGTCACGCGGAATCCTCTCAAATCCGAACAAAAGGACGAGAGCGGCACCACACAGATGCGCTCAGAAGCAAGCAGGTAGTACACAAATCGCTTATCCAAGGGCATATTCGGTTCAATCAGCCAACTATCCACTAATTTTTGAAGCCGCTCATCTTCGATCGGTAGCGTTTGATGAGCATTCAGATTTTTTTCATCAAACACTATGGTATTGTAAAAAGCACCTTGAGTAGGATTAAATTTGATTCCCTTGATATCCCCCAAAATCTCGCGCATCCATTCGCTCCGTTTCCCAATCTGCGCATTGGCTTGCTCACGATAGGCATGGTAAGCCGGATGACTCATGATTCTTGGAATAGCCAACTGGGGTAAAATGGTGGAGCAAACCTCAATCATCTTTGCATTTTCAAGGGTTTGGCAAAACTTTGAAAATTCTTTGGATGACTCACGGTTGTAAAATTCCATCCAGCCACACCTTGCTCCTGGCCATGGAAACTCTTTGGATATCCCTTTTAATGAAATAGCGGGACGATTTCCAATCACCTCTGATAAGGCTACTGCCTTGATCCCATTGTAAGTAATGTTGTGGTAGATTTCATCAGAAATCAGAAGTAAGCTAAACTCCTCAGCGATTTTCACAAAATCCTCCAAAACTTCCTTGGGATAGACCATACCGGTTGGATTATCCGGATTGATGATCAAAATTCCTACGATGGAGGGGTTGTATTTCACCTTCATGTACAAATCCTCCATGTCAGGGAGCCATTGATTTTCAGGATCAAGTTTGTACGTGATTGGTGCAGTATTTGCGTGGGCAGCTTCCGCAGAGCTATGGGTAGAATAGGCCGGAGAAGGTCCGATAATCCGTGCTGTAGGGATTAAAAACTGGTACAATTTGGCTATCGCATCCCCCAATCCATTGAAGAACAAAATATCTTCAGCAGTGATTTGGGCTCCTTTTTTGTCATTGTTGAGCTGAGCAAGAAACGAACGAGTTTCGAGCACCCCTTTTGAGTCAGCATAGCCGTAGGTCTTATCCTCTTTGAGTAGGTCGGCGATGATTGTTTTCATCCATTCCGGCAGTTGGTTACTCTTTTGAATCGGGTCACCAATATTTTCCCAAATCATGGGATAGCCGAGTGATTCAATTTGTCTGGCTTTTTTTACAATTCCCCGGATTTCATAATTCAATTCTTCTGCTCCGGGTCTAAGGAGTAATTGTCGCATAGGTCGATAGGCTGGTTTGGAAAAAATTCCATAACAAAGAACGAAAAAAGAGAACGGAAAAATCAAGGAGCCCCTAAAAATCGAAGGGATCTGACCACAAGAGCGAAAATACCTTTGAAAAAAGCTTGTATTTGGAATACAAGATATCTTGTATTTCAAATACAAGCTATTATATTTGTATGATTTACAATGAGTTGAATGATATCTATAGACCTACTTGCCCAGATAATTGCGGAGCAAAACGAAAATTTCCTCCAAAAACAGCTCATCTCAAGGGAAATGGCTATCCCCATACCCTCCAATCAAATCTTGGTTGTGAGTGGTGTGCGGCGCTGTGGGAAAAGTGTATTGATCCGAAAAAGCCTTCCCAATGATGCCCCTGGGCTCTACCTGAATTTTGAAGATCCACGGCTTGTGGATTTTGAAGCAGCAGATTTTCCCAAACTAGCACAGCTGCGCGATGAACTGGGCAAAACCTCCATTCTTCTGGATGAAGTTCAGACCGTGGTGGGTTGGGAAATATTTGCCCGCTCACTACACGAAAAAGGAGAGAAACTTTACATCACGGGTTCGAATGCGAGCATGCTTAGCCGGGAATTAGGCACACGACTCACTGGGCGATACAAGCAAGTGGAACTTTTCCCTTTCAGCTACACCGAATTTTTACTTTTCAAGCAGCTTTCTCCTGGCGAGGAGAGCTTTGAAACTTACTTTCAATCGGGCGGCTTTCCTGAGTTTTTGCAAAATCAAGACCCAGACTACCTGCGAACGCTCCTTCGGGATATCCTCACACGTGACGTGGCCGTACGAAGAAACATCACCAACGAAACAGCCCTTATCCGGCTGGGCGTATTCCTATCTTCCAATGTCGCCAAACCCTTCAGCTACGCTCGAATCGGGAGTTTGCTTGAGATCAAATCCGTACGCACAGTCATCGACTACTGCGATTACCTGGCCGAGAGTTACCTATTTGATCTGATCCCCATGTACTCGCCTTCCATCCGCAAGCAGCTGGCCAATCCTAAAAAGGCCTTTTGCGTGGATCCTGCATTGGCATCCGCCAATTCCCTCTCCTTCAGCA
>JBILBQ010000162.1:0-3943 GCA_044353615.1 Algoriphagus sp.
GCATGATTGGGCCCGAATTTTTCGAGTTTCTATTTCGTAGCAATCCATCTGCGAATCTTGCCTTAGATGGAATTGTTCAAGTGGCAGTAATCCTCTTGCTTTTTATTGCAGGTCTGGAAGTGGAGCTTCACTTAGTCTGGTCTCAAGGCAAATCCGCAGTAAGCATTAGTTTATTGGGCTTAGTTGTTCCTTTTGTTTTTGGTTTTTTAACCCCCTATTTTTTTCCTGAGCTATTTGGCCTCACCGAAGAGAAAAAAATCCTTTTCTCCCTTTTTATGGGTACCGCCTTGTCTATTACTGCCTTGCCAGTGGTGGTTAGGATTCTGATGGACATGAATTTGTTTAAGACCAAAATGGGAATGGTCATCGTTGCTGGAGCCATGGTGAATGACCTGATCGGCTGGTTGATCTTCTCTGTTATCCTTTCCTTTATGGGGAAAGCGGGTAACTTCTCTCTTATCAATACTGTGGGCATTACCCTGCTATTCACCGTTTTCATGCTTACCATCGGAAAAGGCTTGCTCAATAAGGTGCTTCCTTGGACCAACAAAAAATTGGCTTGGCCTGGGGGGGTACTCTCCTTGTCTATGGCTTTTTGCTTTTTGGCAGCAGCATTCACCGAATGGCTTGGTATTCATGCCATCTTTGGAGCATTCCTATTTGGTGTAGCATTGGGTGATTCGGATCACCTGTCTGAAAAGGCGAAAGAAATCATTCATCAGTTTATCAACAATATTTTTGCCCCCTTATTCTTTGTGTCCATTGGACTAAAAATTAACTTCTTTACCAATTTTGATCTCGGCTTGGTCTTGGTAATCCTGGTTATTTCTTTTGCTGGAAAAATCATCGGAAGTGGATACGGCGCATTTCGTTCAGGATATGCCCTTAAAGATGCCTTGGCCGTAGGTTTTGGAATGAATGCTCGGGGAGCAATGGAAATTATCCTAGGTTTGATTGCCCTTGAAAATGGATTAATTGATGAAAAAATATTTGTTGCACTAGTCGTTATGGCCCTGGTGACTTCAATGACTGCTGCTCCGCTGATGAAATGGGCGCTAAATAAGAAAGCTGAAGAAACGGGCTAATCCCTTCTCTTCAAATTATCTTTCACTTTTCGTACCAATCTTCCCTCAAAAAGTTAAACAAAGGGACTATTTTTGGGCTTTTCATTGGAAATAGCTCAAGTTCATGTCTACAAGTAACGCAAAAATAGGAGTCCTACTGGTCAATTTGGGAACTCCTGACAGCACCAAAACAGGGGATGTGCGCAAGTACCTCCGGGAGTTTTTAATGGATGGTCGGGTGATCGACTTTCCCTTCATCCCGCGATGGATGCTTGTTAACCTCATTATTGCACCGTTCCGAGCACCCAAATCTGCAGGGGAATACCGAAAGCTCTGGACCGACCGCGGCTCCCCCCTACTTTTTCATACCCAAGACTTGAAGGACAAGCTCGTACAGAAGCTAGATCCTAAAAAATACCTCGTGGCAATGGCCATGCGCTACCAAAACCCCAGCATTAAAAAGGCCTTGAATGAGCTGAATAAGGCAAACGTAAAGAAAATCATCGTTCTCCCTTTATTTCCCCAGTACGCCTCCGCTACCAATGGCTCGGTAATCGATCGGGTGATGGAAATCACGCGTACCTGGCAGATCATCCCA
Source organism: Algoriphagus sp. (assembly GCA_044353615.1). Taxonomy (GTDB): domain Bacteria; phylum Bacteroidota; class Bacteroidia; order Cytophagales; family Cyclobacteriaceae; genus Algoriphagus. Next base: position 1,663 of record JBILBQ010000162.1, read on the forward strand.
GAGATGACCTTCGTGAGCAATTACGTAGACCACCCCCTATTTCTAGAGGCTTGGGCCGAACTAGGTCGAGAGGCGATGAAAAAGCACGAGTACGACAAGTTTCTCTTCTCTTACCACGGCCTTCCCGAGCGGCAAATCCGAAAGGGAAGCGTGGAGGGCCACTGCAAGCTAGGCACTTGCTGCGCCGCCTATGGCCTGAAAAATCAGTTTTGCTACCGTGCCCAATGCTTCCAAACCACCCGACTGGTGGCGGCCAAGCTAGGGCTTCCCGAAGACAAAGTAGTCACCTGCTTCCAGTCTCGACTAGGTAAAGATCCTTGGATCAAACCCTACACAGAGGACCTTATCAAGGAATTTGCCAAAGAAGGAGTAAAAAAAGTACTCGTTTTCTCCCCTGCCTTTGTGGCGGACTGCTTGGAAACCACCGTGGAAGTGGGCGAAGAATACAAGGAACAGTTTGAGGAATTGGGCGGCGAGCACTGGGATTTGGTTCCCAGCCTCAACTCCAGTGATACTTGGGTAAGGTGTGTGGAGGATCTAATTGTGTCGAGAGCATAGGGATAAGTATCAAGTAGCTAGTATCAAGTAGTTTCAGAGGCGAGAGCCAAGAAACAAGAGATTAGACTAGGAAGCCTGCTGATATAAGAGACAAGAAGCAAGAGACGAGAAACAAGACAAATACGAAGTACCAGGTAGCTTCTGAAGCAAGAAATTAGATCCAAGAGCCGAGATTTATGCTTTTCACGAGCACGATTTCTTTAGCAATAGGATTGGTGTCTAATCTCTTGCTTCTTGTATCTTGCCTCTAGTATCTCGTACTTCGTATCTCGTATTTCGTACTTAACAAATTCCCTTGTCCAAATCCTCCTCCCAAGCCTTACTTATCCTAGGTGTAGTGTTGATCTCCATCAACCTACGAACCTCTATTGCTTCGGTGGGGCCACTCATTCCCTTTATTCGGGAGGATCTGGGGATATCCAATGGAGAGGCAGGATTCTTGACTACCCTAAGCCTGATAACCTTTGCGATTTTTTCCTTGTTTGCTCCTAGCATTGGGAAGAAGCTGGGCCTAGGGAAAGCCATATTTCTGGGAATACTACTGCTAGCCATTGGCGTAGTCATACGGGTGCAAGGAGGTATTGCCCTACTTTACCTGGGCACAGCCTTGACAGGAATCGGGATTGTGACTGCCAATGTGCTGATGATTCCTTTCTTTAAGGCCCGGATTCCAGAGAAAATTGGTTTGATGACCGCCTTGCTCTCTACGGGCATGTCCTTATTCGCCGCCATCGCTTCGGGAATTAGTGTGCCCCTAGCGGAAGGGCTTGGATGGGGATGGAGAGGGGCGCTGCTTTCTTGGGTGGGGGTGATGGTGCTTGCACTCATCGCCTGGATCCCACAGCTATCTCCCCCAAAGTCCACGGGCAATGCCGAGCAGCTGGCAGGAAAAAATGTCTGGAAATCTACCCTTGCCTGGCAGGTAACTGGATTTATGGGGGCTCAATCCGTGATGTACTTCACGATGATCACTTGGCTACCTGACCTCTTGATCGCCCGTGGCATGACTCCAGTAACTGCTGGAATGGCGCTCTTCTACATGCAATTGATCTCATTGATCGGCACTTTCTTTGCCCCCAACCTCCTGATGCGACTTCCCCAGCAATCTGGAGTGGTGATTGCAGTTGGAATAGGCTACCTGATCGGCTATTCCGCGCTGTTTATCCACCACGAGCTCCTCACTTTTGCCGCACTTACGGTCATTGGCATCGGGAGTGGAGCAAGCTTGAGCATTGCCTACACCTTGATTTCCATGCGTACAGCAGAGGCACTGACCACCTCTAGACTTTCTGGAATGGTACAGTCGGCAGGTTATGTCCTAGCCGCTTTAGGACCCCTGGTATTTGGGATTTGTTTGGATGTATTTGGCAACTGGAACCTGCTGATTTGGTTTCTATTGGCCATGACCTTGCAATTTTTAGTTTTGGGTATCCCGGCGGGAAGGGACCGAAAAATCTAAGCCCAGATTCTTTATTTTATCCTAACAGCCTCTGCAAAGAAAGCGGTATTTTTGTGCCATCCATTTCTCATTTCCATGCAAGATATAATCCAGAACCTAGGTATCTCCGACTCCCTATTTGACTACTTGATCATGCCTTTGCTGATCTTTATGGCACGAGTGGCTGATGTCTCCATCAATACGCTGCGCTTCATGTTTATGATGAACGGCAAGAAAAACATTGTTCCCATTTTGGGTTTTTTTGAAGCATTAATTTGGCTCCTA
>JBILBQ010000017.1:0-40429 GCA_044353615.1 Algoriphagus sp.
AGTTACTGGACCTGCTAAATTCGCATTGGTAATTACTGTACTCGCTGTGGTAGCAGTTGTTGCACTTGTTGCCGTTGTTGCCGTTGCCGCATTACCAGTAATGCTTCCTGCTATTGGATTGGTTACTGTTAAATTAGTTAAGGTTCCCACACTGGTTAAACTTGACCCTGTCACGGTAGATTTTAAGGTGGTGCCTGTTAATTGTTCTGCTGCTACAGCCGCTGAAATATTAATGTCTCCACTACCATCAAACGCAACACCATTTATATTTCTTGCAGTTGCTAATTTGGTGGCGGTACCTGCAGTAGTAGCACTTGTTGCTGTTGCCGCATTACCAGTAATGCTTCCTGCTATTGGATTGGTTACTGTTAAATTAGTTAAGGTTCCCACACTGGTTAAACTTGACCCTGTTACGGTAGATTTTAGGCTGGTTCCTGTTAACGTTCCTGCATCAGCGGGTACGGTTATATTCGCAGTACCATCAAACGCAACGCCATTGATGGTTTTTGCATTTGATAATTTAGTTGCGCTGTAAGCGAAGGGAACCGCCTGCAACCTAGAAATCCCCATGAGCAAAAAGTTGGTCCCTGCATTGGAATCCATCTCTACTTTAATAAAGCTGGGGGTACTTCCCCAGTTGATTCCAGAAAAATCAGAGGATTTGGTAAGTGCGTTGCTATCGCCTACAACCAATGAAAAAATTCCTTGTGGGTTGGTGGTAGTTTGTCTCGTTTCTACATAAACTACCGCTCCAGACTCAGAGTTGAGTAGAATAGACAAACGGAGACTTATCTTTTGGCTGACCAGCACCTCTCCTGCAGCATTTCGAGCAAGCCCTTGGAAACTGATGCCTTCATCCTGCGCAAATGAAGGGAGAGAAATCCCTAGGAGGACTAAAAAGAGGAAGATTGTTTTTTTCATAAAATAGTTTTTTTTGATCTTTTGCATTTTATAATTAAAGGGAAATACAGAGGAAGTACCGGAGCGAAGCGCTTTCGAGAAGCCTGCCAGCGGTAAGCTTACCTACCTTAGGCTGGTAGCTTCATCGTATCTTAATTGTTTTTTCACTTTCCTATTATGTTCAGCATTCCTCTTCGCGTTGCTCCTGTTTCTTTGATTTCGATCACCCAGAAATACGATCCCACAGGTAACTGCTTTCCATCGAAAGTCCCGTCCCAGCCCACGTCCGGAGATTCGGTATAGAACATTCGAGTACCCACTCTATCGTAGACTGAGATGCGCGCACCCTCGTAGAAGCGGATGCCCGGCACAGCCCAGCTATCGTTAAACCCATCTCCGTTGGGAGAGAAGGTATTGGTAACGATCAAGGAGGAGAAGTCTGGTCGAGTTCTTTTGATCTCGAAGAACTTCTCTACTGTATTGCCTTTTCGATCCTTCACTTGGGCTAGAATTAGGAAAGTCGTCTTCCCTGGAGCAGGGTCAGCGCTACTCCAGAACAAGCTATTGTCCTTGATTTCAAAGTAGGGGTTGTCATATCCTGGGCCGAACAGGCCCGTGAATAGTGGTGATTTTTTAGACGTAGTCGTGCGGGATGACTTCACGGTAAAGTCTCCGACTGGAATAAAAAACACATCGGTGCTTCCTTCAAAGACCGCATTGTTAAGCGACAAATCGAGTACCAGGTGGTCTCGATCCAAAAAGCCGAAGTCTTGCAAGAATCCTGCAGACAGCGTACTTGCGGTAGCCGTAGTGTAAAAAGAGATTGAACTCTGCTCCCCTACGCTGTATGCCAACGAAAAAGCAGCGTTTTGGGAATACCCCCCTGCCACATTCCCCGTCAGCGGACTGATGCTTTGGCCTTGAAGGGAAGCCGTGCAAAGAAGACCGCCTAACAAAAGTCCGAATGGCTTTCTGAACTTTAAGAAAGCAAAAGGATTTATTTTTTTCATCGTATGCTTTGGAAATTGAGGCTTCTTATTTGATAAGGGCACCTACGTTCTTTGAATCATTTTCAAGATTGGTTTAAAGCATATAATCATTGCTCAAGCCAACTCAAATGGTAAAACATTGCACCAAGGTCGGAGATTCGGAGAGGAGATTTCGGCAGTATATGTTCCGAAAATGTGAGGGGAAACAGAATTGAAACATAAAATTTCCATCATTCAACCGTGATGGAAAGCCAAAAAAAAGGGGTTAGACGTTTATAGTCCGTTTCAAAGGCAGCAATGAATACCGCCCCTGAAAAAATATCCTCTCAGGAAATCGTAGACTTCCTGTTTTCAAATTCATTCCAAAAAGCACTAGGACTACAGCCCTTTTCCTTTTTAAAGGCATTGTAAAAAGTGACTCTTGACTTGAATCCCACTGAAAAAGATAGGCCTTCCATGGACCATTGATTCAAGTATCCAGATTCCATTAAGCGAATAAACTCTTGTATTCGAAGGTGATTGATGTATTCCTTAATCCCTTTATTATGCTTGTCTTTTACATATAAACTAACCTGCCTTTCGGATACATTTAAGGACTTCGCTAATTGCTTTAAAGAAAACTCTGGATCTAAGTACGGCTTATTGTTTATAAACAATTGATCAAAGCGCGCTTCAAATGGGTCAGGTTCCAATTCTTCGGAACCTTCATTTGTTATTTTGTCCCGGCCTAAATTCAATTTCAACCCTCCCTCATTTGCTGTCTTTCTTCTTTTTGTTAAGAAGCCATAAATCTTTTTTGGATTTAAACGGATGTATAAATTGAGTAAAAACAACGGTGAAAACACCAAAAAGTATCCTATAAACTGGGCAATTTTAAAATTTAGATGACTCTCATTTAAAAGAATGTTTTTTACTACGAACAAAATATGGCCGAAAAGTAAAACGCCAAAAAGAGCGGTAGCAACATAAATCCAATTTTTTACTCCTTTTCCGTTTGAGCCCCAATTTTTTTCGATTCTTTCACTCTTTAGCAACCTAACAGCCGCCCAAAAATAAATGACTTGAAGAACTACTCGACAAAAATCAATCCAAACACCGGGTATTAATCCTGTGGCAAGAACATCCAATTCAGCAGGATTTTGTACTATTTTGGTTACCAAAGCAAACTTCTGATCATAAGGCATCAGATATAATGGCATCAATTCTAAAACGTGAAAGACTGCAGGTAAAAAATGTAACATGTCTTTCTTTGAAAGGTGATTATTCCCATTTAGCGTATTTCTGACAAAAAAATAAAAGAAGGGCATCGTCAAAAACATGAGCGGATTTACGGTCCGCAATAAATGGGGGTAATGAAGAATTGCTTTCTCTTCAAACCACACAACATAGGAAAGAAGAAAAAGGCTGTAAATCATTAAACTAACACCCAAAAATTTGTTTTTGTATAATCCATAGCTTTTGTTTATCAACAAAAAAAGACCGTTGAAAAATGAGGCCAAAAACAATAGGCTTAGGATCAAATTAAGTGTAGACATGCAGAATCTAATTCTTAATCGTTGTTATTTAATGAAAATAACCTGCTGAAATCCTTTCTACTAGAATTACTTGAGGAGAAATTCAAACTTGAGAATAAATATCCATAAATAGTGGAACGATTATATAGTCAAAAAATATATTATTGTCCTGATATTCAACATGTTATAAAGTTTCTGTGAAAAACACCAAAACAACATAAAATAACTATTCTACTTTTTTATTTAGCTTATTTATGTTTTAAAAATATAATAGATTTTAACAAAGAATTTTTTAGCTTATATACTGACTAATTTTCTAATCCCTAATATCTTTTACTGTTCTTGACATTTATCAAGAAAAACAGTATTACATTGAGGTACAGGCCTAAAAACCTATCACTTTTTTATTTATTTCCACTATGACCAAAGACCCCTCAAACCTACTTAGCCTTATCCGTTTCAATGAGGTTACCTCGCTGAAAAATGAAACGAAAACGTTTTTGTCTAGTAGAATGAGAACTGACAAATTCAACAAGAAGCAATTGATTTTTTCAAAAGGCGAAACCTGCAATAAAATTTTTATTATAAAAAAGGGGATGGTACACGCTTTCTACCAAATGGATGATCAAAAAATAACCACCTGGATTAGCATAGAAAATGAAGTGTTTACCTCGATCTCATCTTTTTTTTCTGGCAACCCTTGCCTTGAAAACATCCAAGCATTGGAGGACACCTATGTAGATTACTTAACTCACGAAGATATGCAGGAGGCATTAAGCAGATTTCCAGATTTTGTAATTTTAAACAGGCGATTAATGGAGGAGTATTATCGCCATGCTGAAGTTCGTTCTGTAATTCCAAGAATTCCTGGGGGGAAAAACAGATTAAATTACTTCCTTGATCATTACGACAAACAAATAATTGAACGGGCACCAAAAAAAGTCCTTGCTTCGTTACTCAACCTGCGGCCTGAAACTCTTTCTCGCTTAATTCCCTAATTAAACATCGCTGAGAAGATTAGATTTAACTTTTTCTAATACAGCCCTTTTTTAAGTTACTATACAATCACACAACCACTCGACCGAAGTAGACGCTTGTCCGATTGCCTTCCTCCAGTAGGCAGGCAAGACGCTAAAATTGTACGAAGTACGAAGTATAATGTACAAAGTACCAAGTACCAGGTACCAAGTAGATTCAGAAGCGAGATGCGAGAACCAAGACGCTTCAAGAAACAAGAGCCGAGAACCAAGAAACAAGACCATATTCCGTAGAGATACGAGATTCGAATGTTCTACGAATTTCCACTTCTTCATTCTTCAATGGGCGTTCAGCATTCGACATTACCCGCGGAGGTCAAGAGCCAAGAGTAAATATTCTGCTTCTGACCAAAGACTTGTTGTCCCTACTTCGACATTCTGCGTTGGGCGTTCAGCATTCGACATTAGAAAAAGTACCCTGCCTACGCCAGGAAGGCAAGAAATGAAGTACTAGAGTAAGGATACATCACATTTTTCTACCACATAGGAGGCACATAGAAAAGAAACCCTATGTGCCTATGGTTTTATACCTATTTCTATGTGGTTTAGTTAGTTTAGGTATACATCGCTCCATTGACATGGAGCACTTGGCCGGAGATGTAGCTGCTCATGTTGGAACCGAGAAACACACAGGCATCGGCAATTTCTTGAGGCTGTCCGCCACGCTTCATCGGGATGGCATCTCTCCAGCCTTGCACAGTTTTTTCATCCAGTACCTCCGTCATCTCTGTTTCAATAAATCCTGGCGCCACCGCATTGCAACGGATGTTGCGAGAACCTAACTCCAAAGCCACCGACTTGGTGAAGCCGATGATACCTGCCTTCGAAGCGGCATAGTTGGCCTGTCCGGCATTTCCCTTCACGCCCACCACAGAAGTCATGTTGATGATCGAACCAGACTTGGCCTTCATCATCACACGCGTAGCTGCTTTAACAGTATTGAAACAAGACTTCAAATTGATGTTCATGATCTCGTCCCAAGACTCCTCGGTCATACGCATCAACAAGTTGTCTCGGGTGATTCCCGCATTATTAACTAGGATATCCAAGGTTCCAAAGTCAGCCACCACTGCATTCACCAATTCCTCCGCTGCCTTGAAGTCCGAAGCATCGGAACGGTAGCCTTTGGCACGAACCCCGTAGGCGGCCAGTTCAGCCTCTAGCGCAAGTCCTTTTTCAACGCTAGAAAGATATGTAAAGGCAACCTGTGCCCCTTCCTGTGCAAATTTGGTTGCAATGGCTCTGCCAATTCCCTTGGAAGCTCCAGTAACTAAGGCGATTTTTCCTGTAAGTAATCCCATGAATTAGATCATTTTTGATTTCGTCAAAAATAGAAATTTCTCTTGGGATTTAGACCTTGGAATTTTTCAGTTCCAAGACAGGTGGTAAAAAACAGTGATTTTGGATCTTATTTTTTCAATTTTCATTAGAAAAAGGAGCAAAAAAATAGGAACTCAACATAATTACCCACTCACTAAGGCATTCAGCATGAAACTTTTCCCCTGAGCATTCTAGGTCCAAAACAGATTTTTTTCTGAAGTCAAAAGACCTATTTTTGCGAAGTTATTTTGATATCAAATCCATTAAACTATGTCTTCGACAAAATTTGACTTGATTGTGCTGGGTAGCGGACCGGGAGGATACGTGGCGGCCATTCGTGCTTCCCAATTGGGACTGAAAACTGCCATTGTAGAAGCGGAAGAATTGGGTGGCATCTGCCTCAATTGGGGTTGCATTCCCACCAAAGCCTTGTTGAAAAGCGCTCAGGTATTTGAGTACATCAGCCATGCAAGCGACTATGGAATCCAGGTAAGTGGTGCGGAAGCAGACTTTACCGGCATGGTTAAGCGCAGCCGAGGCGTAGCAGACGGCATGAGCAAAGGCGTGCAGTTTTTGATGAAGAAAAATAAAATTGAGATCCTTTCTGGCTGGGGAAAAATCCAGCCTGGCAAAAAGGTAGAAGTATCCGATAAAGAAGGCAAAAAGACAGTTTATGCTGCCGACCACATCATCATCGCCACAGGTGCTCGCGCAAGAGAGCTTCCTACTTTGAAAATCGACAACGAGAAAGTGATCGGCTACCGAAAGGCAATGACACTAGAGAAGCAACCTAAAAGCATGGTGGTTGTAGGTTCGGGTGCAATCGGAGTGGAATTTGCCTATTTCTACAACTCCATCGGCACCAAAGTCACCATCGTGGAATTTATGGACCGAATCGTGCCTGTAGAGGACGAAGAAGTATCCAAAGCACTTGAAAAAATCTATAAAAAATCAGGCATCACCATCATGACCTCCTCTGAGGTGACGAAGGTAGATACCAAAGGAGCAGGATGTAAGGTCACTGTTAAAACAGCCAAAGGAGAGGAAGTTCTGGAATGTGAGGTAGTGCTTTCTGCTGCTGGAGTAGTTTCCAACTTGGAAAACATCGGTTTAGAAGAGGTAGGCATCTTAGTGGACAAAGGTAAAATCCAAGTGAATGACTACTACCAAACCAACATGCCTGGCTACTATGCCATCGGCGATGTAGTTCCAGGACCGGCACTTGCACACGTTGCTTCTGCCGAAGGGATCATTTGCGTAGAAAAAATCGCAGGCCATCACCCAGAAGCGTTGGACTATGGCAATATCCCAGGATGTACCTACTGCTCTCCAGAGATTGCATCCGTGGGCATGACCGAAGCCAAGGCAAAAGCCGCTGGCCACGAGGTGCGTATCGGCAAGTTTCCTTTCTCTGCATCGGGCAAAGCCTCCGCAGCAGGTGCAAAGGATGGATTTGTAAAGCTCGTGTTCGATAAAAAATACGGCGAACTCCTTGGTGCTCACCTAATCGGCGCCAATGTGACCGAGATGATTGCTGAGATCGTTGCGATCCGCAAGCTGGAAACTACAGGACACGAACTCATCAAAACCGTGCATCCACACCCGACCATGTCCGAAGCGATCATGGAAGCTGCCGCTGCAGCCTACGACGAGGTGATCCACTTATAAAAATTTCCATTTCCTTAGCCCGCTCCAAAACTGCCTTAGTTAATTCCAAGGCATTTGGAGCGGGCTTTTTCATTTCTTTTTCTCAACTTACAGCCTAGACTTGCTGCTATTTCGATGGAACTCCAACTCTCTACTCCTGCCCTACTTTTTTCTGCCATCACCCTGTTGATGCTGGCCTATACCAACCGGTTTTTGGCCATCGCCACCTTGATTCGAGGGCTGCACAAAAACTACCGCAAAGCCCCAGATCAGGAAATCATTGTGGAACAGATTCATAACCTCCGCCGTAGGCTTACCCTCATCAAAAGCATGCAGCTATTTGGTGTGCTTAGCTTTTTGCTCTGTGTGATCTGCATGTTTTTGCTTTTTCAAGGCTTCACCGTCATTGCCAACTGGGTATTTATGGTGAGCATGGGCACCCTACTGATTTCCTTGGGTATCTCCTTGTATGAAATCCAAATCTCTACCAAAGCCCTCAACCTGGAACTTTCAGACATGGAAGGCCTTTTCCAAAACAGAAAAAGTGGCTTAGACCTATTCTTCAAAAAAGACGATAAAATTAGTGATGTTAACGATTGACCTTAGAAGCGATACGCTGACCCAGCCCACGGCGGGAATGAAAGAAGCCATGTTTGCCGCTCCAGTCGGCGACGATGTGTTTGGAGAAGATCCCACCGTCAATGCCCTGGAAACGAAGATTGCAGCATTATTTGGCATGGAAGCAGCCTTGTTTTGCCCCTCGGGCACCATGACCAATCAAATCGCCATTCGCTTGCATACCGGCCCACAAAAAGAGGTGATTTGCCATCAATATTCACACATCTACCTGTACGAGGGTGGGGGCATCATGGCCAATTCCATGGCTTCGGTCAAGCTCTTGACGGGAGACTTGGGGAAAATCACCGCTTCACAGGTGGCCGAATCCATCAACCCAGACGATGTGCATGCCCCCGAAACCACTTTGGTGTCCTTAGAGAACACGATGAACAAGGGTGGCGGAAGCATCTATACCCTAGACGAGATCAAACCCATTCATGCGCTTTGCAAGGAAAAAGGCCTGAAGCTGCACCTTGATGGTGCTCGATTGTTCAATGCCTTGGTCGAATCTGGAGAAAGTCCTGCCGATTGGGGAGCTCATTTTGACACCATTTCGATCTGCCTGAGCAAGGGCTTGGGTTGCCCGATCGGTTCGGTGCTGCTCGGCACCAAGGCCGATATCAAGCGCGCCAAAAAGGTGCGAAAGGTCTTTGGCGGAGGCATGCGCCAAGCGGGATTTCTGGCTGCAGCGGGCATTTATGCCTTGGACTATCAGCTAGCGCGTTTGAAAGAAGACCACCATCGGGCTCGCGTACTTGGTCAGTTCCTGGTACAAGCTCCCCATGTAGCAGAAGTACTTCCTGTGGCCACGAACATTGTGATTGCGCGCCTGGAGGGAATCAGTCCGGAAGTATACCTACAGCAGCTTGCCGCACAAGGCATCAAAGGCGTGAAGTTTGGAAAAGACCTCGTTCGCTTCGTCACACACCTAGACTTTGGAGACACGCACTTGGAGGAGTTTGGAAAACGGATTTCTACGAATTGAATTAGCCTAGATTGAATTTTTCTAATTAAATTAAAAAAAAGATAACTCCATGATTACCAAAGACAAGGCAATAGAAGTCATCAATTCACTCCCTGAGGAATTCTCAATCGAAGATTGTTGACTATCATTGAACACTACCATGGATACAATTAAAAACATACACCCGGGCGAAATTTTAAACGAGGAGTTTATCAAGCCCTTTGGGATTTCTGCGTACCGCCTTGCAAAAGAAACGCATCTTTCTCAAACCAGAATATCAGAAATCATCCAGGGAAAACGTAGAATCACCGCAGATACGGCGCTACGCTTTTCAAAATTCTTTGGGAACTCTGCAAAGTTTTGGTTGGGAATTCAAGATGATTTCGACTTAGAGGAAGCAGAGAAATCAAAGCAAGCGGAGTTTGACTCCATTTATCAAATAGAATCAAATTAGGCTTTAATACAAGTACAAAGTACCAGGTACTAAGTAGAAGAAATACGAAGTACGAGATACCTGCCTACCGGCAGGCGAAATACGGGATCTTAGGCAATGTCGAATGCCGAACTCCGATTGAAGAATGAAGAAGTGGAAAAGTACAATGTACCAAGTATGGACTAGAATTCTTTTCCCAGCTTGATACTTGATACTAACTACTTGATACTGATTTAATATCGAATGCCGAACGCCGATTGAAGAATAAAGAAGTAAAGATTCACAATAGAAACTGAATGCTGCTCCTAATGCGTCTTGATACTATTTACTTGATACTTGATACTTACAAATCTCGCCTCTAAAACCATGAACCCCACCCCCCTAGCCGAACGCATGCGCCCAAGCCGATTGGAGGAACTGATTGGCCAGGAGCACCTCTCTTCCCCCTCCTCGTTTCTGCACAAAGCGATTAAATCGGGAAATGTGCCCTCCCTAATCCTTTGGGGCCCTCCAGGGGTAGGCAAAACCACCATTGCAAACATCATTGCCAACGAAATCAAGGCACCCTTCTATCCCTTGTCTGCCATCAACTCTGGAGTAAAAGACATCCGAGAGATCATCGACAAGGCCAAATTCCAAACGGGTGTCGTACTTTTTATTGATGAGATCCACCGCTTCAACAAATCACAGCAGGATGCACTTTTGGGAGCTGTGGAAAAGGGCGTCATCCGACTCATCGGCGCCACAACCGAAAATCCTTCCTTTGAGGTCAATTCAGCACTTCTCTCTCGCTGCCAGGTATTCACCTTAAATCCTTTGGGCAAGGCCGAGATGCTTCAAATGATACAGCAGGCCTTGGAAAGAGATGCTGAGTTGAAAAAAATTAAAGTAGAGCTACAGGAAACGGATGCTCTGCTGCGAATTTCGGGAGGAGATGGACGAAAGCTGCTCAACCTTCTGGAAATCGTCATCGATGGAATCCAGGAAAACCCATGTGTATTTACCGACGAGAAGGTGATGCAGATCGCCCAACAGAAGGTGGCCCTTTATGACAAATCTGGAGAGCAGCACTACGACATCATCTCGGCCTTCATCAAATCCATCCGGGGATCAGATCCCAATGCTGCAGTGTATTGGTTGGCTCGGATGATTGAAGGTGGGGAAGATGTCAAATTCATCGCCCGCAGGCTTGTGATTTTGGCATCCGAAGATATTGGAAATGCCAACCCAAATGCCTTGCTTTTGGCTACCAGCTCTTTTGAAGCAGTAAAAATTATCGGATACCCCGAAGCACGAATAATCCTCTCCCAGTGCGTGACCTACTTGGCCAGTTCCCCCAAAAGCAATGCCGCCTACTTGGCCATCAACCAAGCTCAGGCCTTGGTGAAGGAGACGGGCAACCTCTCCGTTCCTATCCCCTTACGGAATGCGCCCACCAAGCTGATGAAAGACCTCGACTATGGAAAAGGCTATCAGTATTCCCATGATTACCCAGACAATTTTGTTGCTCAGGAATTCCTCCCAGAGGAGATCAAAGGCAAGCTGCTCTACGACCCCGGAGACAACGCTCGCGAACAAGAACTCCGCAGCTTCCTCTCGAAAAGGTGGAAAGGGAAGTATGGGTATTAGGAGTAATTTAGTAGTTTGAATGTATGTTAGTCTCTAGTTAAAGCATGCTATTAAACGCTGCTTTTTACCTATTATTTTTTCGTGCTTAGCTGCTTTTTCACCAATAATCATAGAAAATAAGGTTAGAAGTTCACTAGTAAAGAGCCGCGGATCATAGTCCGCCCTCTGTAATCGATTATCCGCAGTAGTTATCACTCCTACAGAGTCACCGGTAGGATTGCAGATAATCCTATTATTAAATTTGCTGAAAAGTAGAAACGAAATTTTTTTATTCAAAATATCAAAAGTATATTTAAAAACTGTACTATAAACTAAATAAGTAGGATCATGGGTGAATTTAAGAGTCCTTCAGAAAAACAAAGTGCAAAAGCCACTCCAGCTAAAAAATCGCAAGAAAGTAGCAGCGCAGGCGAAGCGGATTTCTTAGATTCCAGATCCAGTACTTTTCAACTTAAAAAATTCCAAGAGGCTGCACAAGAAAGTGGCAGAGGAAGTGGCATAAGCCAACTTCAAACTAAATCCTCTAATCATACAGGGACTTCGCGTGTAGCTCAACTTCAGGGATTGAGTGATACTCGTATTGCTTCCGAACAATCCGCATTAATCCAAAAAAAGGAGAATAAAACAGGAATTCCAGACGGATTGAAGGCCGGTATGGAATCTGTTTCTGGGATGTCGCTAAATGACGTTACCGTACATCGCAATTCTGATAAGCCAGCCCAACTTCAGGCACATGCTTATGCTCAAGGAACAGATGTGCATTTGGCTCCTGGTCAAGAAAAACACCTGCCTCATGAGTTAGGCCATGTGGTCCAGCAAAAGCAAGGTAGAGTAGCGCCAACTGTTCAACTGAAAGGAGAGGTGCCTGTCAATGACAGCCCTTCTTTGGAAAAAGAAGCAGATTCGCTAGGTGCCAAGGCTAAGAGCTTAGGGATGACATCTGAAGCAGGTGTAGCCCAGCTAAAAGGAATGGAGGAGGAAGAGGTCCTACAGGGTAAGTTTTCAAAAGATAATGTAGCTCAACTTGAAGGAGAAGATAAAAAAAAAGAATCTGTAGTTACGGTAGATAATGCATTGACGGTAGGGAGTTTAGCCAATTCTGCGGCTAGCGCTGGACTTGGTGAGAATGGTAAAGTAAAAGCAAAAACCATTGATGATAAAGCCTCTGGGATTGCTGGTAATATTATTGCATCACTTCAATCTGTTAAGGCCTTGTGGGAGAAAGGCAAGGCTTTTAATGCAAAGAGAGATTTTCAAAGTGGAGCTGAAGCATTTCTTTCTGGGGCAGATGTAATATCAAATGCATTAGCACTTGCATCTGATAGTGGTGCAATGGCCCCTGTTCCTGTCTTAGGATCAGCAATAGCAGCATTTAAATCAGGTATGGAGGTTTTCAAATCGAATGAGAGTTTAAAAGCATTAAGACAATTTGAAGAAGGAAAAGGTTTATCAGATGAAGAAAAATACATTCTAAACAAGAAAGTAAGCAGTCTAAACATTGACATGGCAAGTAATGCGGCAGACTTTGTACTAAACGTTGTTAGTGCCGTAGGAGACTTCTTCCCACCTGTTAAAGCAGGTGCCGCAATAGCTCAAGGAGCTAAAACTGCGTTTGTGGCAGCAATGGACGCATGGACTAGTTATAAATCTGGAAAAGAAAAACAAGCAATATCACGAATAAGTGGAGGAGATAGCTCCGATTTATCGGCAGAAGATCAAAAGACTGCAAAAGACCTATCTAGTAAAGTTAAGGCAGATGATTCCAAAAAAATTAAAGGTTTGAAAGGCGGTTCTTTAATGGATTTGGTTAACAGGAAAATGGAAATTGAAGACTTAAAATTACAGATACTTGAACAAACTGATGATTCGCAAGAGGCTGCGCTTAAAAGTAAATACTTAAAAATGCAAGCAGTCCTGGAAACTTCTATAGTTCTTTACAATCTTGAAATGAAAAAGATAGATCCAACTGTAAGTATCACAATTAGTGATATAGATAACCTACAATCTATCCATGCAAATGTGATTCGAGAATATATGAATAAGAAAGTAGAAGAAAAATCTTATTGGGAAAGAACTAAATCTTTCTTGGGAGGACCCTTAGCTCCGATGAAAGATAAAATCATGAAAGAACTTGCGGCGGAGGGAATTCATGAGGTAACAGATAAACAGATCAGTGATTTGTCAAATGGAATTCATGCAAACGCATTGTGGGAAAAAACTGTAGCTGCTTTAGACACGGCCTCTCAGGGTAGAAAGATTTTAACTAACGCAGAAATAGATTCTAGAATGACCAAAATCTTAAGTGAACATGGTGCCACTAAAGAAGAAATAGAAAAAATTGTAAGGAAGAAATAGAAATAATTGTATGAAGGTAAGATTTTAAAAAAATGAAAAATAAAATAACACAAGCTCTCGAAAATATAGGTGGATTTAATATCAAAATCCACGAAGAACTTAATGAAACATTATTGACTTTTGATAAATCAATTTCAAACAAAGATTTTAGTTTTTTACTCTTTTTTTCAAATGAAAAAGAAAAACTTGTAGTAAATCTTTTGCATGCTTATGATAAACTCTACGAAAACATGGAGGTAGATTTCTATGAAGTCATTAATAAACTAAACGGCACTTGTATTCATGGATATTTGGGATTTCTCAAAGAGGAAAAGACTCAAATAGCCTACAAATCAAGCTACATTGGGGATGCTGCTAATTTAGAAGGTAATAAATCCTTTGAATACTTCTTCCAAGTTTCCTTTGATATGGTAGATTATTTCCATTCCCAGTTGAACTAACACTTTCGCTATTCAAAAGCTTAAAACTATAATAAGCTAGGGTACATCTACCTTAGCTTATTTTTTTGTAGTCCAATGAGAAGGACTCTTAATTTTTTTTGAATGCATGGCAGTCTATCTGCAGTTAAAAAGCAGGTTTGAGTGCCCTAAACTTCATTTCGAAGTACTTGGCATTCCGCGTCTCGTTTCCAAAGCAGGGATAGTAGACTGTAAACGTAAAAAAGCACATTAATTCAAGCAAACATTGTATTTCAAGATGAAGTGGACTAGCCTAAATTACGAGTAAGAGCGCTATCGAATCCATAGGCAAAGACTGTGAAAATTTGAACCCTCAAGACAGATTAAGGGAGTTAATTCCCTAGAATTACGGGAGCCCCCAATCCTCTGCTAAATAGCTTCTTTCCTCCAAATTGAAAGACAAAAAAACCTCGAATTACTTCAAGATTGATTGTGGGAGTTGATCCCGTAGAATTACGGGAGAACCCCCGACCCCCTTTAAAACAAAAAAGCCCCGAAAAATTCGAGGCTTATTGTGGGAGTTGAGGGATTCGAACCCCCGACCCTCTGCTTGTAAGGCAGATGCTCTGAACCAGCTGAGCTAAACTCCCAATATTTTAATATAGTAAGGGAAAATCCCTAACTAACTCTTCTCGTACCAGATGCTTCCCGAAATTCTTCGGGATAAACCGAACCAGCTGAGCTGAACTCCCAATATTTTAATAAAGTAAGGATAAATCCCTAACTAACCCTTCTCGTACCTGATGCTTCCCGAAATTCTTCGGGATAAACCGAACCAGCTGAGCTAAACTCCCTTTCACATTCTTTCCAGAAGGGATTGCAAAGGTAATCTGAATCAGATTTTATGCAATAGCCTTTCCTGTTTTTTTTCTCCACCTCTCTTTAAATTGTTGAAAATGAGTAGAAAAAAAGAAATCCCCATCCCAAATTCAACAAAATGCCTGCACGAAACCCGCATAAAGTACCTTTCAACTAACCCTTTCTCCATCCTTCTCGTAAAAAAAATTCGCCAAAAGAAGTTTTGTCACTATTTTGAACCCAAATACAACGCAATCATGAAAAGAATACTCCAGCTGAGTGGACTTTTGTCCCTCTTTCTTCTGAATGCTCCTTTTCCTACTTTTTCGCAACAAGGAAAGGACAACAACCAAAAAAACTTTACTGAGGTCCTCGACCGAAGAGGAAATAGCTACCGCTCTGCCTCAGGCAAGCCCGGTGAAGCCTACTGGCAAAATGCCGCCGACTACCAGATGGAAGTGGCCTTGGACGAAGCAAGCCATACCCTATCCGGTAAGGTAACCATCACCTACACCAACAATAGCCCAGAGGCCCTAGAATTTGTATGGCTGCAGCTGGAGCAAAATCGATTTACCCCCAACTCTAGAGGAACGCTCACCACTCCGGTGCAGGGCAATCGCTACAACGGGGATATCGACGGTGGCTATCAAATCAGCAACGTGCTTGCGAAGGTGGGGCCCAAGGGAACTACCTCCACAAAGCACCTTATCGACGATACCCGCATGCAGGTTTGGTTTGCCGAGCCTATCCCCGCCAAAGGAGGCAAAGCGACGGTTTCCATGAACTTCTCCTTCAAAGTACCTCAAAAAGGAATGGACCGTATGGGCAGACTGCAAGTAAAAGAGGGCTGGATCTATGCTTTTGCACAATGGTACCCTAAAGTTGCCGTATTTGACGAGACCGAAGGATGGAACATCGAACCTTATCTAGGTGCTGGAGAGTTCTACCTGGAGTATGGCAACTTTGACTACAAGGTCACCGTGCCCTACAACCACATCGTGGTAGGATCTGGCAAACTGATGAACCCAACTGAAGTACTTAGCAAGGAACTTTTGGCACGCTATACCAAAGCTTCCCAAAGCGAGGAAACAGTCTACCTAATCTCTCCTGAAGAAATCAAAAACACAGCACTTACCCGTCCCAAGCAGAGCGGCACAGTGACTTGGCATTTCCGCATCCAAAATGCGCGCGATGTGGCATTCGGTACCTCCGATTCGTTTATCTGGGACGCTTCACGCATCAATCTCCCTAGCGGAAAAACAGCTTTGGCCCAATCCGCCTATCCCATGGAAAGCAACGGGCAGGATGCCTGGACCCGCTCTACGGAGTACAGCAAAGCCTCCATTGAATACTACTCCAAGCAGTGGTATGAATTTCCTTACGAAACTGCCACCAACATAGCCGCAGAAATTGGCGGGATGGAATACCCAGGCTTGAACTTCTGCCACTACCTATCCAAGGGGGAATCACTTTGGGGCGTGACTGACCATGAGTTTGGACACAACTGGTTTCCGATGATCGTAGGCACCAACGAGCGCCGCTACGCCTGGATGGACGAAGGATTCAACACCTTCATCAACCACTACAGTTCCAATGCCTTCAACAAGGGAGAGTATCCCTCTACCCTGAACCAAACCCGCAACTTCAACAACTACTTCACCAGCGACAGCCGCGAGGGGATAGACAACTACCCAGACATCACCGACACCCGCAACTTGGGCATGGTGGCTTACATGAAGCCTGCCGTAGGATTGGTAATGCTTCGTGAGTACATCCTAGGTGCTGAGCGCTTCGACAACGCCTTCCGCTCCTACATCAAAACCTGGGCTTACAAGCACCCGCAGCCTGGAGACTTCTTCAATCACATGGAGAATGTCGCCGGCGAAAACTTGTCTTGGTTCTGGAAGGGCTGGTTCTATGGCAATGGAAACATTGACCTTGGCATCACGACAGTGCAGCCTTACGGCGAAAACCAGGTGATTAGCCTGGTGAATAAAGGGGATTTCCCGATGCCAGTTACCCTCGAAATTACCTACACAGACAATGCAACCGAACGGGTAAAGTTGCCTGTGGAAATTTGGCAGCGAGGAGACACCTGGACTTACCTCCACAAGGGAAGCAAGAAGATCAAGCAAGTGGTCATCGATCCCGATAAGGTAACGACCGACATCAACCTGGGCAACGACAGTTGGCCCATTACGATCTACAAGTAAGCAGAAAGGTCCCGCACGATGCGGGACCTTTTCTTTAAGGTATTTCTTATTTTTTAGGACGGTTGAAGTTCAATTAAATGAGCTGTGGACCGTGGACCGTCGTCTGTTAGCTATCCTAACGCCTGCTTCATATCTTCAATCAAATCGTCGATATGCTCCAGCCCTACGGATACACGCAGTAGATTTTCCGGAGTAGTCGTATTTGGCCCCTCCACAGCAGCCCTGCGCTCGATTAAACTCTCCACTCCACCCAAACTCGTCGCATTGGCAAAAAAGCGAAGTTTGGACAACACGCGATCTGCATCGGCAGCGTATCCTTTTACGGTAAATGAAATCATCCCGCCAAAGCCATGCATCTGCTGGGCAGCCACCGCATGATTGGGATGGGAAGCCAATCCTGGATAGTATACTTTTTGAACTTGCGGATGGGTCACTAAAAATTCCGCCAAGGCTTTGGCATTGCTTGCATGCCCCTTCATGCGGTAGGCCAGCGTACGGATACTACGCGTCAAGTAATAGCAGTCTGTAGGGGAAGGAACGGCGCCGCCAATGCGCTGCACATTTCTGATTTTCTCCCAGAAGGCATCCTTTTTCGCCGTAACTAAGGCTCCTCCGAGAATGTCGGAATGCCCACCAAAATACTTGGTACTGCTGTGCATGACAATGTCAGCACCCAAGTCGATAGGGCTTTGAAATACAGGCGTAGCAAAGGTGTTGTCACAAGCCAATAGCGCTCCCTGTGCTTTAGCCAAAGCAGCAATTTGACGAATGTCGGTAATTTTCAAGAGCGGGTTGGAGGGAGACTCCACCCAAAAGAGTGCCGTATTGGGACGGACGGCATTTTTCACGGCTTCGAGATTACTCATGTCCACAAAGGTCACCTCGTGGATGCCCGCAAAGAGTTGCACCATGGAATTGTGAAGCCCGTGGTACATGTCATCTGGAGCCACGATATGGGATCCTGGTGCAAGCGCCTGGTACACGGCTGTGCCGGCAGCATTGCCCGAGGAAAAAGCCGCAGCATCCTCCCCTTTTTCCATAGCTGCCAAGACCTGTTCCAAGGAATGTCGGTTGGGATTGTTGGCACGGGAATAAAGCATACCCGCTTCGTTACCATGTTCAAAGGTGGTACTCAACGTGATAGGCTGCACCACAGCGCCGTGACTCTCGTGAGTCCCATTGCCGAGGTGAATGGTGAGGGTTTCAAATTTCATAGGGCTGTGTTCTACTGCAACAAGTTAGAAAAGTATAGGAAAGGAGGAAAGCCGTTCCTACAAAAAAGCCCTGCGATCTCGCAAGGCTTTGAATTAACGAATTCGATCTACGGAACGAACCAGTGCCTCGTCTTTTTTAATAAAGCGATTGGCGAGCATGTTCATGACCATGGAAACCAAAATCGTCCAAAACCCTAGGCCGTATTCACCCCCATCTTCGCCTTGAATGGCTTCGTTTATTCCGTTGGTGGTCAAGAAAGTTGCGGCAACGAGAGATACCATCACGAGGGAATTGATCATGTTGAGCAAGAGCTGACGGGAACGGAGGCGGTACTGGAAGATGGATGCTAAAGCCAAAATTGCAGCAAGAACCGCTAGTGCCGCAAGGTACCACTTGGAAGAAGATTGGATCACCTCACCACCCTGGTCCAAATTGGTCAGCATAAAGGCTGACAGGGTCCAATAATCCCCATCTACATCACCTTGCATCCAAAGTTGCGTACTTAGGGTCACCCCCATGCCTACCGCGATCAGAAAAAGAAAAATAGTTTGTACACGCTGAATCATAGCAATCTTTTTTTTAACAAAGAAAACCCCTTCCGATGGGAATATCAAGAAAACAATTCTTGTCCGTGGATTTCATGGGGAATAGTATCTTTGCGCTGCAATGAACGACAACACCCAACGGTATTTTCTAGAGCTGAGCTACAAAGGCAGTCCATTTCATGGATGGCAGGTGCAGCAAAATGCATTTACCGTTCAGGAGTGCATTGAAAAAGCACTGAGTACCTACTTCAGAACACCCATTTCTATCCTTGGCAGCGGACGCACCGACACGGGAGTGCATGCACAGCTGCAGGTCTGCCACTTTGACTTACAGGACATGGAGCTCGGAGAAAATTTTCTCAAAGCGCTCAATGCCATTCTACCCAAGGAAATTGGCATTCATGCCGTCCGAAAAGTGAAACCGGAGGCACATGCCCGCTTTAATGCACGCAAGCGTTCCTATTTTTACCGCATCAACTTTTCCAAAAATCCTTTTTTGCAGGACCTTTCTTGGCAACTATTTCATCAGCCGGATGTTAATGCAATGAATGAAGCAGCCAAAATTTTGCTGGAATACGAGGATTTCGAGTGCTTTAGCAAGGTGCATACCGCAGTGAAGCACTTTCGATGCAAGATTTATAAAGCCTATTGGGAACCAAAAGGAGATGAATTGCTTTTTCACATTACGGCCAACCGATTTCTGCGAGGCATGGTGCGCTCCATCGTAGGCACTTTATTGGACGTTGGCTTTGGCCATAGACCAGTGGAAGACCTTCACCGCGTGATTGCTTCCAAGGATCGAAATCAAGCCGGAAAAGCATCCCCTGCCAAAGGATTATTTCTCAGCAATATTGAGTACCCAACACACATTTATTTAGACTAACCCGCATTGAGCTTAGAAAAAGAGAAAGAGTCGGCAGGAGAAATCCTAGACATGAAGGTTTTGCGACAGCTGTACACCTATGTAAAGCCGTACCAAAAGCAATTTTATTTTCTGGTGTTTCTCACGCTAGCACTGGCGATTTTAGCACCAGCCCGTCCCTACCTGATCCAAATTGCTATCGATGAGCATGTGGCTGTAGGGGATGCTGCGGGGCTCCTTCAAATCATTTACATTCTGGTAGGGCTTATGATCGTCCAAGCTTTTGCCCAATGGGCCCACACCTACTACTCGGGTTGGATCGGTCAGGTGATCATCAAAGACATTCGAGTTCGCCTGTACAAGCACTTACTCAAACTTCGTCTCCAGTTTTTTGACAATACCCCCATCGGTAGGCTGGTTACCCGAAATGTATCCGACATTGAAACCCTCGCGGATGTATTCAGCGAAGGGCTTGCTGCCATCATCGGGGACCTGCTTCAAATCGTCACCATCCTAGGTGTGATGTTCTACATTGACTGGAAACTGACCCTGGTCAGCTTGTGTACCCTCCCCTTGTTGACCATCTCTACCTATGTATTCAAGGAAAAAATCAAGGTGACCTTCAACGATGTGCGCAATGCCGTGGCCAACCTGAATTCCTTTCTCCAGGAACACATCACGGGCATGACCATCGTGCAACTTTTTAATCGCGAGCAACGGGAGTTTGACAAGTTTAAAGAAATCAACCGCGAGCACCGCGCAGCACACATCCGTTCGGTCCTGTATTATTCGGTCTATTTTCCTGTTGCCGAGATCATCCAGGCCATCGGAATCGGCCTGGTGGTGTGGTACGGCGCTGTAGGCGTGCTGGGCATGGACTTGCAAATCGGTATTTTGATCTCCTTTATCATGTATTTGCAATTGTTCTTTCGCCCGATCCGAATGATTGCTGACCGCTTCAACACCCTCCAAATGGGAGTCGTAAGTTCCTCCCGAATCTTCAAGCTCCTTGCCTCCAGCGAGCACATCGCCAACGAAGGCAGCTTTAACCCAGAAAAAATTCAAGGAAATGTCCGCCTGGATCAAGTCTGGTTTGCCTACAAGGAAGAAGATTACGTACTCAAAAACATTTCTTTTGAAGTAAAAAAGGGCCAAACCATTGCCCTAGTTGGGGCTACAGGCGCAGGCAAGTCTTCGATCATTAACTTGATTTCACGATTTTACGAAATCAACAAGGGCGCCATCACCATCGACGGAACCAACATTCAAGACTTTGAATTGTCCGCGCTCAGAAAGCATATTGGTGTGGTACTGCAAGATGTATTCTTGTTCTCCAGCAGCATCTACCAAAACATCACCTTGGGCAACCCCAACATAACCAAAGAGCAGGTGCTGGCTGCGGCCGAACTGGTAGGCGCCTCCAAATTCATCGAAAAGCTACCGGGTGGCCTGGACTACAATGTAATGGAACGAGGAGCTACCCTTTCTGTGGGGCAGCGTCAACTGATTTCCTTTGTGCGGGCCATGGTCTACAATCCAGAGATCTTGATTTTGGACGAGGCCACCTCTTCAGTGGATTCGGAAACCGAGGAACTGATCCAAGAATCCATTGAAAAAATGATGCAGGGTAGAACCTCCATCGTCATCGCCCACCGCCTCTCTACGATTCAGAAGGCCGACCAGATTTTGGTTCTCAATAAAGGAGAAATCGTAGAAACCGGCACTCATCAATCTCTCTTGGAAAAGGGAGGCTATTACACCCAGTTACACCAAATGCAGTTAAAAATGACTGCGCTTTAAGCCTCCATTCGGTAATGAAGAAACTACTCATCGCTGCTATCGTACTCTTTATCCTTGGGCTTGGAGGTTATTTGGCCTACGATCAATTAGGAGGCAATCGCCCCGTAGAACTTAGCCTCGAAGCCAAATCTCCAGATACCCTTTCCGGAAAAACCTTCCGCGGTACCCCCCTAGACAAGGGCATGGAGCAACTATTTCAAAAGATTCAAAGCACCCAAAAACTGCATCCAGGCGCAAAATTGCATACCATTTATTACACAGAGCCCGCAGGAAAGCTGGACACCCTAGAGGTGTTTGCAGGAATCAACCTCCCCTTTGGAGCCCCTGACTTGGAGCTGAAAGAATTTTCTGAGACCCGATACATCCTAGCCAAGGTAACGGGCAGCAAATGGGTAATGGCCAGTCCCGAAACCATCAAGGAAAAGATTCAAGACTACGCCAAAACCAATAACCTGACCCTGAGCGGCTATTTCATTGACAAGATCGTCGGCGAAACAGAAGTACATGTAATCGCCCCAGTTCGGTAAAAGCCCCGACCAGTAGTCCCCCTGTAATTTTAGCAGCATGCTAAATTTAAAGCTCCCTCTTCCTCTTGGTTCTATTTTTAGAATTGGGAGTTTTTGATTTCCGTTCCACTCGTATCTTTGCGCCATGCTACTCCAAAACGACCTGCTGCTCCGCGCAGCGAGAGGTGAAAAAACCGAACGTACACCTGTATGGCTCATGCGGCAAGCCGGAAGAATTCTTCCTGAATACCGTGCCGTACGCGAGTCAGTTTCTGGCTTTATCGAGCTCGCCCAAACGCCCGAGTTGGCGGCCGAGGTGACGATTCAACCCGTGGATTTGCTTGGAGTAGATGCCGCGATCATTTTTTCAGACATTCTAGTCATTCCTGAAGCCATGGGCTTGCCCTATGAAATGGTCGAAAAGCGAGGCCCTTGGTTTCCAAATACGGTCCGCTCCGAATCAGATCTCAAAAAGTTACGCATAGCCGAAGGAGACAACGACTTGCAATACGTGATGGATGCGATCCAGATCACCAAGAAAAACCTAAACGGCCGCGTTCCCCTGATCGGATTTGCCGGTGCTCCCTGGACGATTTTCGCCTACATGGTCGAGGGCAGTGGCAGCAAAACCTTCTCCCTTTCCCGAGAAAAACTGTACCGAGACCCGGTATTCTCACATCAACTCTTGCAGCTCATTACCGATTCCACGATCAACTACCTCAAGGCACAGATCCGTGCAGGCGCTGATTTAGTTCAGCTATTTGACAGCTGGGCGGGTATTTTGGGCCCCAAACAATACGAAGAATTTTCCCTGAAGTACATCGCGCAGATCTGCGATGCGATTACGGAAGTACCGGTGACCGTATTTGCTAAAGGCGCTTTTTTTGCAAGAGAAGCGCTGGGCAAACTTTCCTGTGAGACGATCGGGTTAGATTGGAACATGGGCATTGAAGAATCTAGTGCGCTAATTGGTCCCCACAAGACACTCCAAGGCAACTTGGATCCTGCAGCCTTGTATGGCAATCCAGATCAAGTGCGGAAGGCTACGCAAGACATGATGGAGCAGTTTCGTGGCAAACGCCATATCGCCAATTTGGGACATGGAGTCTACCCTGACATCGATCCAGAAATGGTCAAGGTGTTTATCCAAACGGTTAAAGAATTTTAAGAATTCAGCGAATTAAGAGCTGCTAGTCCAGCTGAATTAGGTCACCTACCCGAACCATTCCAGGAACTAAGGCTACTGCATTTTGTCCGAAATAGACCTTGTTGTTTACCGTACGGTAGGTGGCGAGTGTAGCAAGGGGCTCTTTCCCTTTCTCCCCCGTCTGCTGGTTGACGGTGATTAGCACACAGCGTGCACAGGGCTTCACTACCTGAAAGTCCACTTCCCCTACTTTTACGCGGGTAAACTGATCTTCTTCAAAGGCCTGCCCGCCCGAAAAAACAAGATTGGGGCGAAATCGATCCATGGAAACTGGCTCCTCTAGACGCTGATTCAACTCGTCCAAGGAAGACTGCCCAATAAATACATAGGGCATCCCATCTGCAAAGCTGACTGACTCACCCTGTACCGCATAGCGGGGATCCATTTTGCGGTGTGAACTTTCAGGCATCACGACAAGATCCAGTTCCATCTGCAAAAAATCACTGAACCATCGACTCAACTCAGCCGATACAACTCGAGCAAGGACTTGATCTCCCCAGATGCTCACCTGCAGTTCCTGTTCTGAAACCAAATCCAAGTCAAAAGCAATTCGCTGAGAGGGGTCTTCCTTGGAAAAAACTTCCAGCTGCGATTCACTGAGTGCAACCTGCAACAAGGCGAGTTGCGGATGAAGCCGCTGCGTCACAAAATCCCCCTTTTTATCCACCAACATCCAGCGTCGATCGTAGCGGAAACCCCTTTCTTCCACCAAAGCTTGGCTGACAGAAATGCCCCCCAAGGATTTGATGGGATAGAGGTAAATTTCTTGAAGGACAATGGTCTTGCTCATGGCTTAAAACTACAGGAAAAATTGGAGCTGTACCAATTTTCAACTCCTTAAGGGTAGGTGGGCCAGCGAAGTATGACAGAAAAGACAGGCGGCAAGCCCCATTTCGTGACAAATTTTAGGCCCAAAGGGGACTGTTGCAGTCATTATTATGACAAACTGACACCAAAAAGTCGAAAAGGCAAGATGGCATAACCCTTGAATAAGGTGCTTTGTCTTTCAAAAAGAAAACATACAAAACCAACATACACATGGGAAAAATTATAGGCATTGATTTGGGTACTACCAACTCCTGCGTAGCTGTAATGGAAGGTAACGAGCCCGTAGTCATTCAAAACAGCGAAGGAAGAAGAACAACTCCTTCTATCGTTGCTTTTCTTGACAATGGAAATGGCGAGCGAAAAGTAGGTGATCCTGCCAAGCGTCAGGCGATTACCAACCCTGCCAACACCATCTCCTCCGTAAAGCGATTTATGGGAAAAAAATTCTCAGAAGTTTCTGCAGATAAAAAACACGCCTCCTACAAAGTAGAGCAAGGCACAAACGATACGGTAACCGTTAAAATCGGTGACCGCTCCTATACCCCACAGGAACTATCCGCAATGATTCTTCAAAAAATGAAGAGCACTGCAGAGGATTTCTTGGGCCAGACCGTGACCGAAGCTGTCATCACCGTACCTGCTTACTTCAACGATGCCGAGCGCCAAGCAACTAAAGAAGCTGGACAAATCGCAGGCTTAGAAGTAAAGCGAATCATCAACGAGCCTACTGCTGCTGCCCTTGCTTATGGCATGGACAAGAAAAACATAGACATGAAGATTGCGGTCTATGACTTGGGCGGAGGAACATTTGATATTTCCATCCTTGAACTTGGAGACGGCGTCTTTGAAGTGAAGTCTACCAACGGTGACGTACACTTGGGTGGAGATGACTTTGACCAGGTGGTTATCGACTGGTTGGCTTCTGAATTCCAAACTGAAGAGCAAATCGACCTAAGACAAGATCCAATGGCGCTCCAGCGCTTGAAGGAAGCCGCTGAAAAAGCTAAAATTGAGCTTTCCAGTTCGGCCTCTACCGAAATTAACCTGCCCTACATCACTGCTACGCAAACAGGTCCAAAGCACTTGGTTCGGAACTTGAGCAGATCGAAGTTTGAGCAGCTTTCCGAAACCTTGGTAAGAAGATCCATGGATCCTTGCATCAAAGCCTTGAAAGACGCCAACATGACTGCGGCAGACATTGACGAAGTAATCTTGGTGGGGGGTTCTACCCGTATCCCTAAAATCCAGGAAGAAGTAGAGAAGTTCTTCGGTAAAAAGCCATCCAAAGGAGTAAATCCTGACGAGGTAGTAGCTATCGGAGCGGCTATCCAAGGTGGAGTATTGACAGGTGAGGTTAAGGATGTCCTTCTTCTAGACGTGACTCCTCTTTCCCTTGGAATCGAAACCATGGGCGGGGTATTCACCAAGTTGATCGAATCTAACACCACCATTCCTACCAAGAAGTCGGAAGTATTCTCTACTGCAGCAGACAACCAGCCAGCCGTAGACTTGCATATTCTTCAGGGCGAGCGCCCAATGGCAAAGGACAACCGTTCCATCGGTAGATTCCAGCTTTCTGACATCCCACCTGCTCAGCGTGGTGTACCTCAGATTGAAGTTACATTCGACATTGATGCAAACGGAATCTTGAATGTATCTGCCAAGGACAAGGGTACTGGCAAGGAGCAGAAGATCAAAATCGAAGCTTCTTCTGGCCTATCCGCAGAAGATATCGAGCGCATGAAGCGTGAGGCAGAAGTAAATGCCTCTGCAGACAAGCTTGAGAAAGAGTCCATCGAAAAACTAAATCAAGCGGATAGCTTAATTTTCCAAACCGAAAAGCAGCTGAAAGAATACGGCGACAAGCTTTCCGAAGGAAACAAAGCGAACATCAGCGCTGCTGTGGATGCCCTAAAGTCAGCGCATGGATCCAAAAATCTAGAAGGAATCGACGCGGCCATGGCCAACCTAAACAGTGCATGGGAAGCAGCTTCTACAGAAATGTACGCTGCAAGCCAGGGTGCTGGAGCGGGTGCAGGACCAGAAGCCGGAGAAAGCAATAACACCACCGGTGACGGGGTGTCTGATGTGGACTACGAAGAAGTCAGCGAAGACAAAAAATAAGTACCTAAAGCAGCACCTGTTCGATACAGGTGCTGCCTCAGTTTAAGGGCCAAGAATCAAGATCTTTTCGTCGTGACTCTTGGCCTTTTCTTTCATTCAACCAGAAGCGCATGCAATTGACTGCCGACAATAAATTGAAAAAGCTAATCATCGTAGGAGATCGGGTTTTGATCCGACTGAAAAAGCCGCACGAGAAAACTGGCTCTGGACTATACCTCCCTCCTGGGGTGCAGGAAAAAGAAAAAGTGCAGCAGGGATACATCATCAAGGCAGGTCCAGGATACCCTATTCCCATGGCTATGGAAGATCAGGAACCTTGGATGGAGACAGAGGAAAAAACGCGCTATGTCCCACTTCAAGCAAAAGAAGGGGATTTGGCTATCTTTTTACTCAACGGAGCACATGAAGTGGTCTACGAAGGCGAAAAGTACTTCATCGTCTCCCAAGGAGCGATTTTGATGCTCGAACGCGAGCAGGAGTTGTAAGAAAAAAGCCCGATATCGACAGATTTTCGGGCTTAATTTTTTATCAATGGATCCACCTTTTTCTTGGCCTCATGGACTTTGGTTCTTGGTAAGCCGCCTTAGTTGAAACTTTAGGCTCCTTCTTCCTACTCGGTTTTGCGTTTTTAGATTTTGGTCCAGTAGGTTCAGGTTCTCCAGTAGAGAATTCAATAGGACTGCCTTTTTCTTGGTTCTTGGCCCAAGGAGATTTATTTTTTGCCTTTGGGCCATTCGGCTCGAGCTTGGAACTTTTCGTTACAAACGAAATTTTTAGGACTTTAGATTTGCCAAAAAGTCCATTTTTTGCTTTGACACCAGGACTTATTTCTTGAGCATGGCCCATGTAGGCAAGACTTAGTGCAAGTAGAAAAAAACTAATTTTTTTCAAGGTGTTTCATTTGGGTTTATGCCTTATATACGGAAAACCAGCAAAATTTGTTCCCGAATTAAAAAATTTTAATGCTATAACCTCTTAGGGCATAAAAAAACCGAGGCGATGCCGCCTCGGTCAATTTAGTAAAGACTGGATTACATCTGATTAAAATGAAAATACAGCAGCGAGAAGGAAAGAAGCCAATCCCTTGCTTCCGTTTAAATCTTTAGTAAGAAAAAACTCCTCTTTCATGCTATCTACCCGAAGCTCGGGTATCAATTTCAAGTTGTCACCTAACTTAATATTTCCAGAAAGGGTAGCGGCAAATACCGATCCATTTCCCTCGGTATTCAATCCTACTACCTCTTCTAAACCTGTATTGAAGACTGAAAAGTATTCTCCTCGAAATCCAATGCCAAAAGTATCAGATGGCTTGGCCTGCAAATATCCTGCAAATCCATAAAAACCAGCTCCATCTCCTTGAACATCCTGAACCTCAGATTGAGTAAAAATTTCACCCGCAGAAGTGGTTTGGTAAGTAGTGTTCACCCCTGCAAATACTGTGGGACTTAGATTTACTCCAGTGGTTAAATCAATTTGAAATGTCTTTCCAAGAGATGTAACTCCAGATATTAATCCAGTTTCTTCTTTTAGTCTTCCATCCTGATCTCCATACACCACATTCAAATAGGTGTTGCCAGCATCTGTGGAGTAGGCCAGTTGCCCCCCTAGCGTATAGGTTCCATTCAGGTTAAACTCCGTCATGTCGGTAGGGTTCATCACTGCGGCAAGCACAGACCAGCTGTCAGACAATTTTATGTTTGCCTTTAAACCGGTATGGGAAAAAGGTCCATACGAAAATTGATAGGAGGTGGAGTAATTAAAGTTCGACTTTGGCGAAATCACCTCATAGCCCAAAAAGGTATTGAAATTACCCATGGTCAAGGTAACCTTGTCCGACACATTCCAATATACATACAACTGATTGACCATTTGAGAACTGCCAGCCATCCCACCACTGTATAGCGGAGATCCAAAAACAGCATCTTCTCCACGCGGTCCAAAGACTAGATCAATCACGGCACCTACTTTTTTGGCTTGGTAAGTTGCAATGATATTGGCCATGCCGAGCGAGAACCCAGGCAAATTGGCAAAAGAAGAAGCTGGCGCTTGAAAATTACCTCCTGAATTGGGAGCATTTAGATTGGAACGGAAGTAGGCGTCTACCGATCCCGAGAGCGTAAGCGTTCCCTCTTCTTTTTGTTCCACTTCTTGGCTATGCAAAAATGGGACTAGGCTAAAGAAAAGGAACAATAGGGTTAAGATTCTTTTTTTCATCTTAAATTTGAGTGTTGGTGAATGATAGAGTTGACCAATAGAGCCCCGAATCGGTCGAAAGAGAGTCGCATTTTTTTCTCCGGACGGGGTTCTTCTTTTTTAATACTTTGGGGAATGCCTTCAGAAAAGTCCTTATCTGGAAGAGCTTCATCCACGAAAATTGGAATTGGCAAATCCCCTCAAAAGGATAGCGGAAAGCAAATGGGATGTACCCAAACCAACCCATACCTAAGCCTTAGACACAGGTGGCAAGAAGATCAGACTTAACCTGATTCTTTCCTTAAAAATTGTTCGTAAGTCATAGGTTGGAGTAGAAATAGGTTTTTGAGAGGGTACTTCTGAAAGCTTATCCAGAAGTTTTTCGAATGTAATTATTTTATTGGTTAAAAAACAAACCTATTTTTATATTTTTTTCATTATTTTTTTATTTTTCTAATCATTTTTAAACCTGTTTTTTATTTTTATTTAATTTTTATCAAATAATAGGCTATTTTTTTAACCTGATTTTCTAAAAATACTTAAAACTATAGATCTCTTCCCAAAAGCGGAAAGTCAAGCGAAAGCCTAACAACACTGGATTAGAAATAAAAAAAGCCCCAAATCTTTTCGGGGCTTTCTACATTCATTCTAGGCTTTTTTATTCTTGATGATTATCCAGTTTTTCACAACTACCCAAAGAAAATAGGGTTTGAGGACATATTAAGTGAGCTGTGGACCGTGGACTGTGGACGATTATTCGCTGTGTTTATTAGGTATTTTTTGAGCCAAAGGCACAATTGCGGATAATCCTATTATTTTTTTTGCTTCGCAAAATCCTTCGCGAAATAGGTCAAGATCACCTTCGCTCCCGCTCGCTTGATGGAGAGTAGCATCTCGTTCATGCTCCGCTCGTAGTCAAGCCAACCGCGTTCCGCAGCGGCCTTCACCATGCTGTATTCGCCAGACACATTGTAGGCAGCAATGGGAAGCGGATGCGCCTCACTAAGGGATTTAATAATATCGAGGTAACTCAAGGCAGGCTTCACCATCAAAAAATCAGCTCCTTCCGCAACATCCAAAGCTGCCTCTACCAAGGCTTCTTTGCTGTTGGCAGGATTCATCTGGTAGGTTTTCTTATCGCCAAACTTAGGTGCTGAATCCAACGCATCCCGAAACGGTCCATAAAAGGCACTCGCATACTTGGCGGTATAGGACATGATTGAGGTATCTGTAAATCCATTTTCATCGAGAAGATTTCGAATAAATCCCACACGCCCATCCATCATGTCCGAGGGCCCAAGAATATCCACCCCAGCATCCGCCTGTGCCAAAGCCATTCTCCCCAAAATCACCAAGGTTTCGTCATTCAGGATCTTGCCATTTTTGACCAGACCATCGTGACCATCGCTGCTGTAGGGATCCATGGCCACATCGGACATCAAGCAGAGTTCCGGAAAATTGGTTTTGATTTGCCTTAAAGCTTTGAGGTAAAACGTTTCTGGATTGTAGCTTTCAGAGGCTATGGCATCCTTCAAAAATTCAGGATAGGCAGGAAACACATCGAAAGCGGTAATTCCCAGCTTCATGCATTCCTCGATTTCCCGCAAGGTCCCGTCCAAAGACCTTCTGTAGATCCCCGGCATGGAGGCCACTTCACTTTGCTGGCCGCTACCCTCCACGAGAAACAAGGGGAAGATCAGGTCCTTCACGGACACCTGGGTTTCTTCCACCAAGTTGCGTACAGCTTCAGATTTACGATTTCGACGGGGTCTACGGGAGTTCATCAGGGTATCAATTGGTGAATCAAATCAGGGCGAATTTCGGAATAATCCTCAATATACCAGTCACAAGGAGGTAATTCCGATTTTTGATGGGAGGAAAGCACCCCAACTACCTTCATGCCCGCATTTTTTGCAGCACTCACTCCAGAAAAGGAGTCTTCAAAGACCAGGCAACGATCGGGAGTCAGAGAGAGGTTGGCAGCAGACTTCAGGTAAACCTCGGGGTCTGGCTTGTGCTTGCTCACCTGCTCACTAGCAAGCACGGATTCCAGGTGCGGAAAAAGATCCAGCTTCCCTGCAATCAGCTCCATGTTGGCAAATGGAGCAGAGGTAGCAATACCAGTCTTAAGTCCTTCTTTCTTCAACCCATGAAAAAACTCCAAAAATCCAGTTATGGGATCCACGTGGTGTTGGTAGATCTCTCGAAACAAGCTTTCCTTTTCAAATTCCAAGTCAAGGAGCTCCTGCCCCTCAATTTTTCTCCCTAGAAAATGGCTTAAAATGTAGCCGTTATTTTTTCCATACATGTGTTGAAAATACTCCTCCTCAGTTGGGAAAAGGTTGCGCTTCTCAAAAAAGTGAGAAAAGGCTTGGGCATGGAAGGGATTGGTATGGCAAATGACACCATCCATATCAAAAATGACTGCTTTGGACATCAGAAGGACTGTTTGAAGGGAAACTGTGGGTAGTGCGTATTTGTTGAAATCAACCGTAGGTGGCGACCACCGACTCGATGATATCCACGCATTCGTGCAGCTGCTCCTCAGTCAACACCAACGGCGGCGCAAAGCGAATGATATTGCCATGGGTAGGTTTGGCAAGGAGGCCAGCTTCCGCCAGCTTCACGCAAATATCCCAAGCCGTACTGCTCTCGGGGCTATCGTTAATGACCACTGCATTCAATAGGCCTTTTCCACGTACCAAACTCAATATGGCATACTTGTCTACTAAGACTTGCATGCGGGAACGGAATAAATCGCCTAAGTAGCGTGCATTTTGAGTCAAGTGCTCGTCACGAACCACCTCTAACGCCGTCATAGCCACTTTTGCTGCTACTGGGTTGCCCCCAAAGGTAGATCCATGTTGGCCTGGCTTGATTACATTCATGATGGAGTCATTTGCCAAAACGGCAGAAACCGGGTAAAATCCACCCGAAAGGGCCTTGCCTAAAATCAAAATATCGGGTTGGATATAGGAAGCCTGTTTTTCGCAGTGCCCCTGGCAGCTACAGTTGCCACAGACGGCAAGCAAGGAACCCGTGCGGGCGATGCCTGTTTGAATTTCATCTGCGATAAGCAAGACGTTCTTTTTGCTGCATGCTGCTTTTGCTTTGCTTAAATAATCGGCTGCAGGAGTATACACGCCTGCCTCTCCTTGAATGGGTTCAATTAAAAATCCGACCACTCCTTCTATTTCCAGCGCTCTTTCAAGTGCTGAGATATCGTCATAGGGCACGGTAATAAATCCTGGAGTGAAGGGACCAAAATTCTTTTTGGCGGAATCGTCTGTGGAGAAAGAAACGATGGTGGTCGTGCGACCATGAAAATTACCAGCTGCAACGATGATTTTCGCCTCGTTTTCTGCAACACCTTTTACTTCATGACCCCACTTTCGGGCTAGCTTAATAGCCGTTTCCACCCCTTCTGCACCAGTATTCATGGGCAGCACCTTGTCAAAGCCGAAATACTCCGTGATGTACTGTTCAAATGGTCCCAACTGATCGTTGTGAAATGCACGGGAAGTAAGGGTCAGTGTCCCCAGCTGCTCAATCATGGCATCTTTGATCCGAGGATGGCAGTGTCCTTGGTTGACTGCAGAGTAGGCAGACAAAAAATCGTAGTAGCGCTTTCCTTCCACATCCCATACAAAAACACCCTCACCTCGGGTCAATACCACGGGTAAAGGATGGTAATTATGCGCTCCGTACTTTTCTTCCAAAGCGATCGCTTGACTACTTGAGGTGATGATCTCCATGATTTGCTTAATTTTGTGGACAGTTCAGGCTACTGACTGCATACAAATATAGGAAATGCCCTCGGGCTACACCATGAAAAACGAAAAGAAGCCCGTGCCTGCCTTGACACCCGAAGATTATTACCTCAATGCTCAGGGCCTGCTGGTTTTTACAGAAAAATACCATTTGAAACGCGGATATTGCTGTGGAAGCGGCTGCAAACATTGTCCCTATCCAAAATCCTGAAAATCGAGGGAATATTTTTAAAAATAGTTGTTGCTACTATCCGAAAAGTTCCGATATTTGCAGACCCAATACAGAAACGCATACCACAAAGTATAAATTATCATGGCAAAAGTTTGTGACATTACCGGCAAAAGACCTCGAGTAGGTAACAATGTTTCCCATGCAAACAACAAGACGAAACGTAAGTTTTACCCAAATCTTCACAAGAAGAATTTTTACGTTCCTGAAGAAGACGCATGGATTACATTGAAAGTGTGCTCTAAGGCATTGAAGACAATCAACAAGAATGGCATTACTGCAGTTTTGAAAAAAGCGCAGGATAGCGGCATGATTGTAATCAGATAATTCAGTCACAGTCCCTTAAATCAACACAGAGATGGCTAAGAAAGGCAACAGAGTACAAGTGATTATGGAATGCACAGAGCATAAAAACTCAGGCATGCCAGGTACTTCTAGATACATCACCACCAAAAACAGAAAAAACACGACTGAAAGATTAGAGTTGAAGAAATTCAATCCAATCTTGAAGAAGATGACTGTTCATAAAGAAATAAAGTAATTTTAGCTCGGGACCTCGTCCCCTAAACAAAAAAGCAATGGCTAAGAAAGTTGTAGCAACCCTAAAAAAAGAAGGTGGCGTGTCTTACGCCAAGGTAATTCGTGCGGTAAAGTCTCCAAAGACTGGCGCATACACCTTTAGAGAAGAAATGGTGCCTTCTACTGAAGTTCAGGCGGTCTTGAACAAGTAATTTTTACCTTCCTAGTGTTGGTAGTGAAGTCCCTCTGATTATTTCAGTAGGGACTTTTTCATTACCTTAACTTTCAATTAGCGACAAATCCCATGGGAATTTTTGGTTTCTTCTCAAAAGAGAAAAAAGAAAGCTTGGACCAAGGTCTTCAAAAGACCAATGAATCAATTTTCTCCAAACTCAGCAAGGCAGTAGTCGGCAAGTCAAAGGTCGACGAAGAAGTATTGGATGAGCTGGAAGAAGTACTCATCGGCTCTGACCTAGGCGTAGAGACGACCATCAAAGTAATCAAACGAATTGAGGAGCGCGTAGCTCGAGACAAATACCTCAATGCTTCCGAGCTGGACCAAATCCTTCGTGAGGAGATTGCCCTGCTGCTGGAAGAAAACAACACACAAGACCTGCTGGATTTTGACCTGCCCGCAGATAAAAAACCCTACGTCATTCTAGTCGTTGGCGTCAATGGGGTCGGCAAAACCACTACCATTGGCAAACTGGCGCACCTCTTCAAAAATGCTGGCAAATCCGTAATCCTGGGTGCAGCAGACACGTTTAGAGCGGCGGCAGTGGACCAACTGATTCTTTGGGGTGATCGGGTAGGTGTACCTGTCGTGTCCCACGGCATGAATACCGATCCTGCAGCTGTAGCTTTCGATACCATGAAGCAAGGCGTGGATACACAGGCAGACTTGGTGATTATTGATACTGCTGGCAGGTTGCACACCAAGGTCAACCTCATGAACGAACTGACCAAGATCAAGCGCGTAATGCAAAAATTCATCCCTGATGCACCTCATGAGATTTTGTTGGTCTTGGATGGTTCTACCGGACAAAATGCCTTCTTGCAGGCCAAGGAATTTACCAAAGCCACCGAGGTGAGCGCTCTAGCCATCACCAAACTCGACGGGACTGCCAAGGGCGGTGTGGTCATTGGCATCTCAGATCAGTTCAAAATTCCTGTCAAATACATCGGCGTGGGAGAAAAGATGACTGACTTGCAGCTTTTCAACCGAACCGAATTTGTAGACTCTCTTTTCAAAAAGAAATAAACGAATGACCCTCCGAAACCTCGGAGGTTTTTTTTGCTTACTCCAGTTGTGTGGCATGAATAGGGCCTGTAAAATCATCCCCTTATTTTTCACCGGAGGTTGAGAAAATTGCGTTAAATTGAGATTATGGCAAAAATCGTCTTTCAAGAGACCCAGCGCTTCAGACAAATCTGGATCTGGGCAATCCTTCTAGGAGTTACAGGAATATCTCTTGGCTCCATATTTTTTATGGAGAGAGATGCCCCACTTGACTTCAGCGACATCGTCTTCCCAATAGGAATGCTTCTCCTTTTAAATCTTCTTTTTCTGAGCTTTAAGCTATCCACAAGAATAGTGGTAGATCGTATTTCGTATCGCTTTTTTCCTTTTACTCGATGGAGAAGCTATCGTTTCGAAGCGATTGATTCCATGGATCTGGTGGAATACAACGGTTTGTGGGAGTATGGAGGCTGGGGAATCAAATGGAATGGAGATTCTTGGTCCTACACCACCGGAGGAAAATGGGGCATCCTTGTAAAAACCCAGGGTAAAAAATTCTTGCTTGGAACTCAAAAACCCGATGAAGCAAAACAGGCAATTGCTCAATTCCTTGCCTTCAAATCCGCTTCTCCGCAAAGTGAAAAGGAGTAATCCGCTCCAAGAACTAACCTCTGCAAAAAAGAGTACGGACGAATTCCGGTGCAAACCCTAGAGAAGAAGCCCCTCTTTTGGTAACTTGCAGCCTCATACCTAGTCCTATGAAATCCATCATCAGTTTTGTCATCCGCTATGTACCTCGGCCTATCCTCCAAACGGTAAGCCCGCTAGCGATGAAAGTGCTCTCCCAACTCAATCGAGGTTCGGAAGTCAGCTGCCCTGTCTGCTCCCATTCCTACAAGAAGTTTTTACCCTATGGCCGCATCGCACGTGAAAATGCGCTCTGCCCCAATTGCCTAGCACTGGAGAGACACCGCTTGATGTGGCTTTTTCTAAAGGAGAAAACCAACTTTTTCACCTCCCCACTCAAGGTGCTTCATGTCGCACCAGAGCATTGCTTTATTGAGCGTTTTGAGGCGATTCCCAACCTAGACTACATTACTGCTGACATTGAGTCTCCGCTCGCTAAGGTAAAGATGGATGTACACGACATCCCCTTTGACGACAATACCTTTGATGTAGTCTTTTGCAACCACGTATTGGAGCATGTGGAAGATGATATTCGCGTTTGCGCCGAATTTAACCGCGTATTGAAACCTGGAGGTTGGGGGATTTTGCAGTCGCCCGTCTATTCCTTGGAAAAAACACTTGAAGACAAGACCATCACCGATCCAGCAGAGCGGGAACGCCTATTTGGACAGCGGGATCACGTACGGAAATTTGGAAAAGATTACGCGGCAAGACTACGTCACTCGGGAATTCAAATCGAAGAAAACCAATTTGTAAAGGAGTTTGACCCTAAAAAAGTGAAACAGTATGCACTAGCGGCAGATGAGGTTCTTTTTGTCTGCAGCAAGGGAAACTAACCTTTAAGCCACTTTAGCGCCAGTTCCACTAGCAGTCCCAATCCGTAGCCACAAAGCTGTACGATGGAGGTCAGTAGTGCCAAATGACCAACCAACAACGAGCGGTACTTCCAATAGGCTTGGTTGATCACAAGAATAGCCCAAGCCCAAAATATAAGGAGGTGAGGGATGAGCAGGAACTGAAGAAAAATCAAGTTCACCCCAATCGAAATCAGAAAAAGAAGAAAGAAGCTCGGCAAGGCATGCACTAGCTTGATGGCCTCGGGATGAAAGCGAGATACGTTGACCCGATTTCTCCCAAAGGAAAAAGCCTGCTTCGCAAAGGACAAAAGTGTATTTTTTCGCTTGTGG
Organism: Algoriphagus sp.; assembly: GCA_044353615.1. Classification (GTDB taxonomy): domain Bacteria; phylum Bacteroidota; class Bacteroidia; order Cytophagales; family Cyclobacteriaceae; genus Algoriphagus. The sequence goes on from JBILBQ010000017.1 coordinate 35,788, forward strand.
TAGACAAATGCTTCCGACACCAATTCCAATCGGAATCCTGCCTTCTTGATGCGCAGGCTCCATTCTATGTCTTCCCCACGGTTAGGGTCTACAAAACCACCCAGCTGCTTAAATACGCGCCTTGAGACCCCCATATTAAACCCTCTGGCCTGGTATGCCGCAGGGTTTTTGAGTTTGCCTCGAATTCCGCCTGTAGTCCAGAACGAAGTCATCGCAAAGTCCATCGCTTTTTGTAGCGGAGAAAAATCCGTAGCTGCAGCATCTGGACCTCCAAATGCATCTAGAGATCGGCTGGCTATCGCTTTTTCAAGCACTTCAAAATAGGTAGGTGGCAGGAGCACATCCGAATCGAGGATCACAAAAAAATCCCCTTTGGCCTGCTGCATCCCAAAATTACGGGCAAAACCTTGACCGGTATTCTCTTGAAAAAAATAATGGATTGTCAGTTGGTCTGCAAAGACATCCACTACTTCCTTGCAGCGCAGGGTGGAACCGTCTTCCACCACGATTACCTCAAACTTGGTATTGGTTTGGGGAAGGAGGCTGCTCAACAAGTCCTTGATTTCACCCGGTCGATTGTAAACAGGAATGATACAGGAAAAGAACATCAAAAATCTAAATTGATTTCTTCGTCGATTTTGTATTCAGGCTCTTTTGACTGGTTGGAGGTCATCAGCTCTGCAATGAAGCCTGTCAAAAATAATTGTGCTCCAATCACGAGAGCCACCAGGGCCAAGAAAAACACAGGCTGATCTACTACCTCTCTCACTTTTATACCTTGGCTCAGTCCATAGATTTTTTGAATAATCAACCAGGCCGTAATCGCAAATCCAGTAAAGAAGGAAAGTGTGCCTAGCAAGCCAAAAAAGTGCATCGGCTTTTTCTTATAGCGATGCACAAAGGATACGGAGATGAGATCCAAAAAGCCATTGAGGAAGCGCTCCAAGCCAAACTTGGAATACCCATACTTACGGGCTTGATGGGCCACTACCTTCTCCCCAATTTTGGGAAAACCGTTCCACTTTGCTAAAAGCGGAATATAACGGTGCATTTCTCCATAGATGTGGATGTTTTTTACCACCTTATTTCGGTAGGCTTTCAGTCCACAGTTGAAGTCGTTCAATTGAATTCCCGAAATCCAGCGGGTCACTCCATTAAAGAATTTGGAAGGGATGGTCTTGGAAATGGGATCGTGCCGCTCTTTTTTCCAGCCAGACACCACATCTAGTCCTCCTTTAATCATGGCGTAGAGACCAGGGATTTCGTCTGGACTGTCTTGGAGGTCCGCATCCATGGTGATGACCACTTCCCCAGAGGAGCGCTTAAAGCCCGCATCCAGGGCCGCAGATTTGCCGTAGTTGCGGGTGAAATTGATTCCTTTCAAAGCGGTATTGCTCGCCGAAAGCTCTTGGATTATTTCCCAAGAGCGGTCTGTGCTACCGTCATTGATCAAGAGTACCTCATAGGAAAATCCATGCTCCTGCATGACCCGATGAATCCATTGGGTCAGTTCAGGAAGCGACTCCTCTTCGTTGAAAACAGGAACAATTACGGAAATCTGGGTCATGTTAAAAGTCTAGAGATTTGTCTCGCTTTTTAAGTATCGCACCCAAAATTAAGGCAATAATGGCATAGGCAACCAATCCAAAACCAAAAGCTTTCAATTGACCCAAAAGTGTGAAATTTGATAAAGAGGCTTGTCTCATTTCTTCAAGAGTCTCTGCTGGCAAGGAATCCGGGCTTCCACCAAAACTCTCCATCATCTCTAATTGAGATTCAAAAGTTAGGTCTCCAAGGACCTGTGGCAAAGAAGGATCAATGACATGGAACAAAAGGGTATTTCCAATCAATCCAATGACGCCGGAAATTAAAATGGCGAAGAAACTGAAGTTGAATGCAGTTCCGAAAGACATAAATCCTCCCAGTTCTTTTCTGAACTCAATTCCAAAATAAATGATGAGCGCAAAGAAAAGCACCAGAACAACAAGCCCGAAATAGCCAGAAGCTAAATAAGAGGAATCAATGAAGTAGGCTACATACGTAAGTACCAAGGAGACAAGACCTAGAATTATTCCTGGTCTTACTGCCGATTGAATTGGAGACTGTGCTTGTTCGTTCATGATATGTTAGGATTTTTCCTTAAAATAATTGAAATAATAATACTAAAGAACATTCCAGGGATAATTTTCCAAATGCCATCGTTGAGAGCAACATCCCAGGCAGTCATGCTTTTTAAATTAGTTTGGGTGACTTCAAAGGAAGCCAGGCCTACCTGAGAAATAATCACCTCCTTATTTTTCTCCAACACTGCCCATTTGGCGGTTTGAATAGCTGAAAACAAGGACGAAGAGCTCTCCAAAATCCCCCAAATAACTCCAGTAGAGAATAGCGCAAGCAGTACGAAACTTACTGCTCCTACGGACATTCCTTCCGAGAAGGAAAGGTATCCGTCGTTGCTGTAGTCTTTGAAAAATTTAATGGCCAAGAACACCGTAATGGGGGTTATTAAGTACCCAAAAACTAGATTTAGGTTGGTCGGATCCGAATGAAATAAGGAGAGCACATAAAAAGAGAGCCCACTCAACAGTCCACCAAGTGCCCCGAATTGATAGGCTGTCTTGAAGTATTTAGTCATTGACTTGAATCAAATGCCCTTTTTGAATGCAGTATTTCACCTTGCCAGTCAGTTCTTGCCCAAACCAAGGATGGTTGGCAGAAAGCGAAGGATTGGTTTTTTCGTTGTAGGTCCACTTTTCTGATGGATCAAAAATGGTCCAAGAATCATTACTCTGGCCTACTACTTTTTCAGGTCCTGAGGTCACTTTTTCTAGAAGCAGCTCCCAGCCAAGCTCTTTGGCTAGCTGCACCATGGCAGGGAGGAAAGCGGTTAATCCTGCCATTCCAAAAGCAGCATGGTCAAACTCACAGAATTTGGAATCATAGTCTTGCGGCTGGTGATTGGACACGAGGGCATCAAGGGTTCCATCTCGAAGACCTTCCAAAAGTGCTGCTCGATCTGTGGCTCCTCGGAAAGGAGGCTGCACCTTCAGGTTTGTGTCAAAGGACAGCAAATCCCCATCTGTAAAAATCAATTGGTAAATCGAAACGTCGGCCGTCACATTTAGGCCTTCTTTCTTGGCTTGACGGATTAGATCCACTCCTTTAGCGGTGCTAAGGGTTTGAAAGTGCACCCGACCACCTGCGTATCGAAGCAAGTCCAGGTTTCGTTGGATGGCTACTTCTTCCGCAAGGCTAGGAATTCCTTTCATTCCTAGCTGGGTAGAGATTTCTCCTTCATGCATCTGCCCAAAAATGGCGAGCAAGGGATCGTAGGCCTGGTCAAACAGGGTGCCTTCAAATTTCTGAAGGTATTGCAAGATCTTTAGGTAGCGATCGGCATTTGCTAGGGGATGGGTTCCGTCACCGAAGAACTGTAGCCCTGCTTCAAAGTGCATGTCGAGCATTTCGGTGAGGTCTTCTCCTTGAGCGTTTTTAGTGACGGCACCGAGGATGACCAATTCCTGGAGGTAGGCAGCTGCTTTAGCTTTCAGGAAAGCCACTTCTGTTTTAGATTGGATGACAGGATCCGTGTTGGGGAGGACCACCGCTTTGGCAAATCCTCCGGCCTGAAGTGCAGCACAGAGGGAAGCGACTGTTTCCCGATATTCTTGTCCTGGTTCGCCTAGACCACACCGCAAATCCACCCAACCTTTGGAGGCAAGGTAGTTGGAGCAGTCTATTACTTGATCGTAGGAAACCTTCTCTTTTTCGTTCGCAGGGCTCAGTGTCCCGTTGGAAAAGGAATAGTCTTTAGGTGGTGAGAACTTACCTTGATTTAAAAGTTTCAGGTGTTGAAGTAATACAGCCATTCCAAGAAGATTTGCTGCAAAACTGCAATTTATTCGGGGAAAAGAAAAATGAAAGGAGAAAGAAGATGTGCAACGAGTTTTGTACTAGGTACAAAGTACGAAGTAGCCTAAGAAGCAAGAGCCGAGAAACAAGAAACGAGACTCATTGGGTTGTACTACGAGATTAGTGTGGTTTACGAATTTTCACTTCTTCATTCAACATTCGGCGTTCGATATTCGATATTAAAAAGAAGCGAGAAACAAGAAGCAAGAACCGAGATAAATTGTACCAAGTACAAAGTACCAGGCACAAAGTAGACTCAGAACCAGAATCCTGATTGTCGGTGCCTGAAATAAGTTGACCGTTTTTGCCTGAATCAAAACTAAAGAAAAATGATCCATACTTGGTACTTAGTACTTCGTACTTTGTTCAGAAACCCACTTCTTAATTCTCCAATCGGCGTTCGGCATTCAACATTGAAAAAAAGTAGCAAGTAGTTAGTATCCTGTCTGCCGACAGGCAGGCAAGTAGCAAGACTTTGTACGAAGTACAAGGTACAAAGTAGACTCAGAACCAGCATACTGCTCCATACTTTGTACTTTGTTCAGATCCCGTACTTCGTATCTCGTAATTCTTATTTAAAAAAAAAGCCCTTCGAATTGAATCGAAGGGCTTAAATAATGTGGCGGCGACCTACTCTCCCGGGTGTAACCCCAGTACCATCGGCGCTGCAGGGCTTAACTTCTCTGTTCGGGATGGGAAGAGGTGGGACCCCTGCGCTAGGCCGCCTAAA
>JBILBQ010000078.1:0-12933 GCA_044353615.1 Algoriphagus sp.
CCTCGCAAAAGCGATCTTGGAGAAACCGGACCTTTTGCTCCTGGATGAGCCTACCAACCACCTGGATCTAGAAACCATCGAGTGGCTGGAAGAGTATTTGTCCAAGGCCAATCTTGCCCTATTCATGGTCACCCACGACCGCTACTTCCTCGAAAAAGTAACCAACGAGATCTTGGAACTGGACCAAGGAAAGATTCACCGCTACCAAGGAAACTACGGCTATTTTCTCGACAAAAAAGCCGAGCGCATGCAGATCGAGGATATCGAAATCGAGAAAGCCAAAAGTCTCTACAAAAAGGAGCTGGACTGGATCAGACGTCAGCCCAAAGCCCGAGGCACCAAAGCCAAGTACCGTGTGGATGCCTTTGAAGAAACCAAAGAGAAGGCCTTTACCAAGCGGGAGGAACGGGACATCGAGTTGACAGTATCCACGCAGCGCCTTGGGAATAAAATTCTTGAAATCGAAAAAATCTCAAAGTCTTTTGACGACAAAACGCTGGTCAAGGACTTCTCTTACATCTTCAAAAAGAAGGACCGTATCGGAATCATCGGTCCCAACGGGGCAGGAAAGACGACCTTCCTAAAAATGATTACCGGCTTACTTGATCCCGATCAAGGGAAGGTGACTGCTGGACAAACTACTGCCTTTGGGTACTACCGACAGGAAGAGGATCGATTTGATGAAGAAAAGCGCCTGATCGATGTGGTGAAGGATATTGCAGAGGTGGTGGTGTTAGACAAGGGCCAGACGATTTCCGTAAGCCAGTTTTTAACCCAGTTTGGTTTTCCCCCAAAGCAGCAGTTTACTCCCATCGGAAAGATGAGCGGCGGCGAGCGTCGACGACTACAGCTACTTTTGGTGCTGATTAAAAACCCAAACTTCCTTATCCTCGACGAACCGACAAACGACCTGGATTTGATGACCTTGAATATCCTGGAGGAGTTTTTGGATACCTTCCCGGGTTGCTTGATCATCGTGTCTCACGATCGTTACTTTATGGATCGCTTGGTGGAGCACTTATTTGTGTTTGAAGGAGAAGGCGTGATTCGCGATTTCCCAGGCAACTATACGGACTTCCGTGAGTGGGATGAAGAAAGAAAGCTTGCCGAACCAGAAAAAACTCAGGCGAAGGAACTCCCTAGTGCTGCCCCAGCCCCTGACAGCAGCAATTCTCCCGCAAAGGTCAAAGCGAGCTACAAGCAAAAGCAGGAATTCAAGCAACTCAACGAAACAATCGCCCAACTAGAAGCCGAAAAGGCATCGGTCACGGAGCAGATCACCGTGGGCACTGCTGATGTAAGCCAGCTACTCACCTGGACAACAAGGCTTCAGGTGATTGATGGAGAATTGGAAGAACTGGAATTATCCTGGCTCGAACTAAGCGATCTCGACGGTATCACGGATTAATATTTGAATCTCTTAGGAAGCTATTTTTTTCTTCTTACAAAGCCGCCAAGACGCAAAGGGATTTTTTCTTTGCGCCTTCGCGTCTTTGCGCGCCATTCTTTTTTTTATTCCTAGTGCGCTATTTTTTCTTGTGCACGGAGCTCGTCCGCCGCGGCGGATAATTAGTGCGTAAAAGCAAGCTTGAACTTTTCTTCTTCGAGACATTTTATTTTTTGCGCGCAAAGCCGCCAAGCCGCAAAGGGATTTTTTCTTTGCGCCTTCGCATCTTTGTGAGGCCCCACTTTATTTCTTTGCGCCTTTGCTGCCTGGCCCGCGGCATTGCGGGGCGCCATTCATTTTTTGATTCTTAGAATGCTATTTTTTTTCTTCTCGCAAAGCCGCCAAGCCGCAAAGAGATTTTTCTTTGCACCCTGTCTACCGCAGGCAGGCTTCGCGTTTTCTTGCAGCCACCCTTCATTTCTTTGCGTCTCTGCGCCTTTGCGCGATAACCCCTTTTTTAAAGAATAGCCTTAAAGGTTATTTACAATCCTAGTAATTCCGTTCTTGATCAGTGCTTCATTAAAGTTAACCAGTAGCCCTAACTTGAACCCAGTCAGTTTCAAATAGGTCATTAGCTGTTTTTTGTGGACAAGCTCAAGCGACTTTACCGATTTGATCTCGATTAAAACCAAGTCTTCAACAATCAAATCTGCGCGGAAGCCTAGTTTCATCTCCACCCCACGCCACATAATAGGCACAGGAGATTGGCGCTTTACGTGTAAGCCCTGCCGACACAATTCATAGTGTAGCACTTCTTCATATACGGATTCAAACAAGCCTGGGCCTAGCCCAATATGCACCTGATAACAGGTGTCTACGACGATTTTAGAAAGGGAATTTTCCATAGTTTAAAAAATGAAGGATTGAAAAAATGTAATTCTATTTGAATTTAGGCCTTTTGTGAGTATTTCAAATCCTTCCCTTCAAATGGTCCTGCCTCAATTCCTCCGGGAATCGTTCAATGGCATAGCGCAAAGCAGTGCGTGGGAGGGAACTGGAGTGCTTTTTTAGGAATTCATTCGCTACCTCAAAATCCCGTTTGCCAATCTCTCTAACCATCCAACCGACGGCCTTATGCATCAGGTCATGGGGATGAGATTTAAGTTGCTCCGCTAAGGCCAAGGCATCGCTAAACTCTCGTTTTCTGATCCAATAGAAGCTGCTGATCATGGCCACGCGCTGCCTCCAAAGTGAGGGTGAGGTAGCCAGGTTGAAAAATAAATCCTTTTCCCTTTTCCAATAAAAGGCACCCAAAATCTGGGAGCAGGAACTGTCTACCAAATCCCAATTGTTGATAAAGTCTAGGTGTTCCAGGTAAAAATTGACGAACTCTCCTCGGAGGGATTCACTTCGGGTTTTTTCAAATTTGTAGACCAGAGCCAAAAGCCCGGTCAACCGCATTTCATGGTAGGGGTGTTGAACCAACTCGGAAAGTTGAGCCAAACTAGCATCCTGAGCGATTGCTTTGGCGATTTTTCGCTGCTCTGGCACGGGTACTCCCAAAAAGACATCCCCTTCTCCATAACCACCCGGCCCTGTTTTAAAGTAGTGCTGCAGGTGCGCTGCTTTTGCTGGAATCCCCTTTTGCTGAAGGCTTAAAAAAATCTGTTCACAAAAAGTACTCATTTTGTAAAACTAGCCAATGCAGTTTCAATGGCTCTTTCGACTGTTTTTTCACCCGCGGCATCAAACTTTTTGAGCGGTCTGTTGGCCAAGATGGCGTTGAGGCTGAGCACTTCGTGGCCCAGGAGCTCTCCAAGGGCATAGTAGCCTGCGGTCTCCATCTCAAAGTTGGTCAAATAGCGTCCCTGTACTTGAAGGGCTGCAAGGCGCTCGATCATGTGTTCAAAACGAGGCTTCAGTCGTACTTCACGGCCTTGAGGCGCATAAAATCCCGGGCAGGTGAGGGTTACCCCCCGTAATATTTCAGGACTAAGTTTGCCTAACAATAGCGGAGAAGCGGCTGCTTGGTAAGGCTGGAAAGTAAGTCCAAGTTCCTCCTGTATTGCTTGAGCAAGGTCTTGCGTTCCGGAAAGTGGAGGGTAGTAAGCCATCAGCGTATCCATGCCAATCGCCAGTTCAGAAGCCAGCAAGGTGCCCGTCGGGATGTCTTCTTGTAAGCTTCCTGAGGTGCCGATACGGATGATCTTTAAACTGGTTTTTTGTGATTTGACTTGGCGTGTCTGCAGGTCTACATTGACTAGCGCATCCAGTTCAGTCATCAGAATCTCAATGTTATCCGTGCCCATCCCGGTGCTGATGACAGACACCCGATGCCCATTCTTCCAACCCGTATGCGTGATGAACTCTCGGTTTTGGAGTTTGAAGTCAATCTGATCCAAGTGCTGAGATACCGTGGGTACGCGATCTGGATCACCTACCGTGAACACTAGGTTGCCCAGATGCTCGGGCCGAAGGCGCAAATGATAGACGCTACCATCTGGGTGGAGGATAAGTTCCGTTTCAGGAATTTGACGCATCTCCAGAAACTTTTTGCATCAGTTCTTTGGAAGGACTGCGGTGTAACCCTTTGAAAGGGTTGTAGCCGTTTGTATTTTTTTGGTAGTAGCCCGTGCCGTCATAGTGTCGCTTTTCAGGATGCTCTTTGCACTCTGCAGAGCAAGCTCCTTGAAGTTCCCAACCACAGGTTTCACAGATGGCGAGGTGTTCGTTGCAACTTGGATTGGCACAGTTGACCATGCGGTCTGAGGTGGTTCCACACACATGGCAGGAAGATACGATCGTGGGATTGACCGTGTTTACCTCCACGGCGATGCGGTTGTCAAAGACGTAGCATTTGCCTTCGAAGTCTTCGCCTCCGGCTTCCATGCCGTACTTGATGATGCCCCCATGAAGCTGGTAGACATCTTCAAATCCCTGTTCTAGTAGGAAGGCAGAAGCCTTTTCGCACTTGATTCCTCCGGTGCAGTAGGTGAGTACTTTTTTGTTTTTGAGGTGCTCTAGTTCCTTCACCTTTTCTGGAAAATCCCGGAAGTTGTCGATGTCTAGGGTAATCGCATTTTTGAATCGTCCCAGTTCGTGCTCGTAGTTGGAGCGCACATCGAGGATCACCACATCTTCTTGGTCCTTGAGTTGCTTAAATTCTTCCGGCTCCAGGTGCTTCCCTGTTTTCACGTTGGGATCAAGGTGGCGGAGGGAGGAATGCACGATTTCAGGCTTGTACCGCACGTGAATTTTGGCAAACGCATGGCTCTCGTGGGTATCGATTTTGAATTCTGTCTTCGAAAAGCGCGGGTCCGCCTGAATGTAGGCCATGTAGGCATCGCAATCTGCCGCTAGGCCAGAAACAGTTCCATTGAGTCCTTCATCGGAAATGATGATTCGGCCTCGGATATTGTTTGCTACACAGAAGAGGTGGTGTTCTTCCCGGTATTCTTCAGGATTGCAAATGTCTGCGTAGCAGTAGTACAGCAGGATGCTGTAGGGTTTGTCATTTGTGTTTTCCATAACTAGAGCCCTGTTTCGGCAGGGTGTTTTTTTGGGAGGCAAGAATCAAGAGACAAGAAACGAGACAAGGCAGTATCAAGTAGTTAGTATCAAGTATCAAGACCTTTGCAGGGCAAGGTTAGTAGTTCAATTCATTGATTCCCCACTTCGAAATTCTGCACTCGGCGTTCGATGTTCGACATTAGTTTAGATTTCGTAGATCGTAACTCGTAGATCGTACTTCTACTTTATTTTCCCCGCCGGATTACCAAATACGGTTTCGTTTTTTCCTACGGAGGAGATGACTACAGAGCCGGCTCCTACGCGGGCACCTTTTCCGATGCGGACACCGGAGACGATGGTGACGCCCGAACCGATAAATGTGCCTTCTTCCAAGACCACATCGGTATTGATGATCGATCCTGCGCCTACTTGAACGTAGTCTTCCACGGTCACTTTGTGATCGATGATGGCTCCGGTGTGGAAAATGCAGTGACTTCCAACCTTCGCCCCAGCACCTACAGTCACCTGAGCATTGATAAAGTTGCCATGTCCTAGTATGGCATCTGTGGAAATATAGGCGCGCTCATGAATTGCATTGATGGGTTGCATCTTCCGATCTTCTAGAAGAAGATCTACCAAGAATTTGCGGTATTTGGTATCGTCCACCGCAACAAAGGCCTCGGTTTTTTTACCAATCAACTTTAAGAATCCCTCGTCTTCGGTGCCGCCGAGAATAGGGACGTTATTGATTTCGGTACCATGAAGGCTGCTGTCCTCATCTAGCAATCCATACACAATCACTTGATTGCTATTGAAAATTTCTAGCGCGGGATGAGCGATGCCTTTGGCGCCGAGAATGATGACGGGTTTGTCCATGGGTCAGGAAGTGGTAATCCCTGCAAAAATACAGGAATTGTGGCGTTTGTCCAACGGTTCATTTGGTAGGGCTACGGAGTAGGCTTTGACCGATTTTGCAGGAAAGGCATTTTTGAGCACTGCAATACCTACGGTACAGTTCGAGCATGCCTTGGGAATCAAAGGCCGTTTTCGGAATCCATGCATGTCGCACAAACTTTCGGAGCACGTAGTTTTGCTCGGCAGGGAGGCTTTGCAGTAGGGAAAAGCAACGGTCTTTCCATTCCTCCTGGTCGTGGAATTCTCCATAGGCAAACCAGATGGGCAACACAAAATTGATGGCTAAAAGTTGTACGCTTTGCTCGGAGAGGCCATTTGAATTGACTTTGCTACTTGGCTTGCCAAAGGTATAGTGCTGCCGCCAATAGGGGGAGGGAGGGCTTTGGAAGATTTTCCGGAACGTAGTTAAGTCTCCAGATTCATCTAAAATAGTGGAGAGCAAATGTGGAGCTTGTACCAGTACCGTTGCCAGCTGCGCTAGCCGCAGGGTAGGAAAGTTGGCTGGTCGTGCACCCAAAAAAGTCCAATGCTGTCGGGTAAGCCCTTTTGGCCAGCCGTATTTTTTCTGATAAAAATCATGGTCTTTTTTGAGTTGCAGGACATAGGAATCATCCGAATCCTCTGGGAGCAAACCAGCTTGTCCCAAGAGCATGGCCTCGAGGTGCTGCAGCTGCTCTCGGTGCCGCTTGAGCAAGGTGTAGGGAAGAAGTTGCCCCAACTCCTCCATAGGCAGGCGGTTGGTATGGTAGCCAAAGCAGCGAAAAAGCCAACGGTAGGCCGTTTCTTCCCAATCTCCCTGTGTGGCCTGAAGGATGGCAAGCACCCCCTGGGATTTTTCGTAAAGGCGCTCGACCAGCGCTTTTTCTGAAGCGGAAAAGCGAAGGATTTCCGGGACGGTAGCCAGCGCATGGGCACAGGGTAGGTCCAGTTGAAAATTGAGTAGCTGTTCGTAGTTGCGCCAGATGTCCAGGTAGATCTTGCCGTTCAGTTCTACAGTGGGCATGGGAGTACCGTCTTGGCGGTAGACTTGCCGGTCATTTTCCCAGACCAAATGCAGGATGACGGTATTGTAGCCCAGGTCTGTATCGTGCGCATGCTGTATCCATTCAGAGGATTTCCGGTGCACTTCCACATGGCCATGAAGTGTGATCCCCCCGATGATGAGGGCGGCGTTTTGAAAGTCAGGGCCTTCAAGGGAATTATGATGGCCTACCTGCAAGATTTGAAGCTCTTCGCCAGCTGTGGTGAGGAGGTTTTTGCGGTCGAAGTACTGGTATTTCCATACCAACTGTAAAAAGTCTTCTTTAAAATCCATAAAAAATAAGTCTAAAAAGTAAATTGAATATAGCCAAAAAATGATCCCTTTGCAAGGGGTCAGGGGCTAATTAAAAATTGAAAAGGAATGCTGGTTCTGGCTTACTTCAGGTACTGATCCAAGAGTTCCTTCATCTCCAGCTGAAGTTTCTGTGCTTCTTGCCGAGCAACTTTTGCAAAATCCTTTTCCTTGGAGGCATAGATAATTCCTCGGCTGGAGTTGACCAGCAGGCCGCAACTGCTATTCATGCCGAAGCGGGCCACATCGGCCAAACTACCTCCTTGAGCGCCTACGCCAGGCACGAGCAAGAAGTGCTCGGGCACTGTTTTCCGCACTTCTCCGATAAGTTCCCCGCGCGTAGCGCCGACCACATACATCAGATTTTCTGTACTTCCCCAGGTTTGGCTTTTTTCAAGTACAGTTTGGTAGAGTGGCTTGCCAGTGGCGTCTTCTAGGAGCTGAAAATCCAACGAACCGGGGTTAGAGGTTAAGGCAAGAACAATCGCCCATTTCCCCTCAAACTCCAAAAAGGGAGTCACAGAGTCCTTGCCCATGTACGGGGCAACGGTAATGGAATCGAAGTTCATATTTTTAAAAAATGCTTCCGCATATCGGGTAGCCGTATTGCCAATGTCGCCCCGCTTGGCATCTGCGATGGAAAAGATGTGCTTGGGGATCAGGGCTTCTACCTTAGCGAGCGTTTCCCAGCCTTTGGCACCATGGGCTTCAAAAAAAGCAGTATTGGGTTTGTAGGCTACCGCAAAGTCTGCCGTCTCCTCAATGATTTGCTGGCAGAAAGAGAAAATTGGGTCAGCCTCATTTTTTAGGTGGGCGGGAATTTTGTCAAGGTCTGGATCCAATCCCACACAGAGAAAGGAGGATTTTTGTTGGATCTGGGCAAAAAGTTCGGCTCTAGTCATGGTCGGGAAGAATCTGCGTAAAGGTAGAAATTTATTCTCTTTTCCACTTGACCCATGCCCCTGAGAGGGATACCGCTGCCGAAATCAGGAAAAAGAGCAAGCTAAATGCGACTGCCTCGGTCTCTTGGATCCCTGCATAGGAGTGGGCATAGACTACTACGAGCTCTCGGGCTCCCACTCCACCTATCGTCAGCGGCAATACCGCCACGATCGAGGAAAGTAAAAATACCGCCTGATAGGCCAGAAATTTATCCTGCACCCCAAGGGCCAGTAGCAAGCAGACCACACACAGCCGCCATCTGGGCAAGTTGGCCTACCAGCGACCAGAAGATCCCCTGCCAAAAGGAAGGCAGGAAGTTAGAAAAGAGGAATTTTTGAAGCAGCCAAAATCCAGGGATCATCCCTATCGCTCCTACCGCAAACAATATTTTGCCTAATCTAGGATTACCTAATGGAAGTGGGAGCTCGATTACTAGCAGAATTCCAAAAAGTAACCCAAGGATGGCAATCAGTCCTCCTAGGCGATCCAGCAGACTCGCTTTAAGCAGCTCCTTGACTGGTGTTTTAAATTGGTTATTTAGGAGGTATACCTTGTACCCATCACCACCTATTCCCCCTGGTAGAAATAGGTTGTAAAACATGCCGATTAGGTAAAGTCGCCAGTTTTCCCAGAAGCTGAGAGAAATGTGGATGTTGGCAAAGTAGGCATTGAGACGAATGGCAGTGGCCACCTTACTACCTACAAACGGCATTCCTTCGGTCTTCTGTCCTGCCTCCAAAGCTGCTTGCACTTTCCATCTTGTTTCTATTCTTTCAGGTGACAGGTGTTACGAGATTGATTTCCTTGCCACATCAAGGGGTTCAGGCGGCAGCAGTCGTGGAAGAGATGGGGGTGGCTGGACCCATTGGCTTTGCGGGCAACTTGCATGAAGGATCAAAGATTCGGATGAGTTTGGGTACCGCTTACGATTTGGTTGACTTGTCGAGAGAGGGATGGAAGGAGGAAGCCAAAAGCTACACCTATTTGATCTTGGAAGACCGGCTCCTGTCCGAATGGAATACGGTAGGCTATGAAGTGCACGTTGCGAGTACTCACTTGGACTCCAAAGCCATTCCTGATTTTCTGCGTGCCAGCAGTACCACTGCGCGTGAGGAGCTGCGGGAAGAGCAAGGGATTCGCTATTTCTTGCTTCAAAAAAAATAAACCCGAAGAGAGGTTCTTCGGGTTTGGGGTACGATTAGCTATTTTTCTCTTTGTGCTTTTCTAGCTGCCGCCGTAGACCTTCAACCGCCTCATCTGCTGCAGCTTCAAAGGAGTCGTCTTGGTTTTTGGCAAAAAACTGCTTTCCTGGCACGTTTAACTTGATTTCCACGAGCTTATTCTGGTTTTTTTCATTTTTATCCAGTCTCAAAAACACCTCGCCGTCCAAAATGCTGTCGTAGAATGTGTCCAGCTTATCGGCCTTCTTCTGAATAAAACTGATCAATTTTTGATCGGCGTCGAAGTGAATGGAATGCATCTGTAGTTTCATCATGAGGGGATTTAAGGGTTAAACATGTAAATACTTATGCTTTTGGATGTGCTTGTTCAAACACAGCCTTGAGTTTCTCCATAGAATTGTGGGTATAGACTTGAGTGGCGGCTAGGTTGGCATGCCCCAATAAATCCTTGACGGCATTTAAGTCGGCCCCTTTGTTTAAAAGGTGGGTTGCAAAGGTATGACGGAGTAAGTGGGGGCTTCGTTTCGAATTTTGTGCGAACAAGTCCAGGTAGTGCTTCACGATCCGATAGATGAGCATGGGATAGGCTTTTTCTCCTTTGCTGCTACGAATAAAGTAATCTTCTCCTTCTACCCTGTTGAATTGGGCTTCTACCACTTGTTTATAGTTCGTGATATTTTGCTGTAGTGATTTGGTCAAGGGGATGATGCGTTCTTTTTGTCTTTTCCCCAATACTTTGACTTGTTCTTCATACAGATGGATATCCTTCCACTTTAAGGAGGTAAGTTCGGATAGACGCACGCCGGTGAGGTACAGGAATTCGAGTACCATCCGATCCCGCTGTCCATCAAAGGTGGGTGCGTAAACCTCCTCTTCCAATACAGATTCAATGGTTGTTTCCTGTAAAAACTCGGGAAGCTTTTTTGGAGCTTTTAGAGACTTTAACTTGTAGGTTGGGTCCTTCTGGATGATTTTGGAGCGCATCAGAAACTTGTAGAAGGAACGAAGAGTGGCCAATTTCCGATTGACGGTAGTTTGGCTAAGTCCCTGCTCTACCAAGTCGATGATCCATGCGCGCAAGTCAGGATGGGTACAGTGGGAAAGGTCGTCTATTGCAAAGGATAGATTTACAAAGTCCTGGGCTTGTTCCAAGTCTTTTCGGTAGGCCAGCACCGTATGCGCACTGCTCCTTTTTTCGTATTCCAAGTAGTTGATAAACGAATCAATCATGGGATGAATTTGCTACTTAAGATACGTGTAATTTTCGAATAGGTTGGTTTAAAAAATAAGGGGAATAAAACAAGCCCTAGGCATTTGTCAAAAAAATGGAGATGGATTGTACCAGGATCAAAAAAAAGCACCAGCCGAACGACTGGTGCTTTATATATGGGGCAATTGCCTACGCAATTACTTCATGAATTGCTCCTGAAGCTTTTGCTTATAAGCAGCCTTGATAACTTGTTCTCTTCTTTTAACAGAAGGCTTAGTAAACGCCTGACGGGCTCTCAATTCACGAACCGCACCGGTTTTGTCAAACTTCTTCTTAAAACGCTTAAGCGCCTTATCGATAGATTCGTTTTCTTTAATGTTGATTATGATCATAGCTGTACACCTCCTTTCGGATTGCAAATGTACAGGTTATCTTTTTAATTCCAACCCTTTCACTAAAAATGGGGGAATAAATTGTCCAAAGACGACTGCCCACTTAATTGAACTGTTTGGTAAGTATACGGATAGTCATAAAACAAAAAAGCCCAACAGGTAATGTTGGGCTTTCGCTGTTAAAGGGGATTTCAACTTAGTCTACGACTTTTTCTGCCAGGACTACGATGTTATTTTGCTTTATTTCTACCACGCCGCCTTCTACCTGAAGGGATTGCTTGCCTTCAGCTGTTGTGAAGGAAACCAAACCTTTGGCCAAAGCAGACACAATCGGTGCGTGATTAGTAAGTACTTGAAATGCTCCCAAAGCTCCAGGAAAGGTAGCTTCGCTCACTTCTCCTTGGAAAACTTTTTTATCTGGCGTAACGATTTCTAAGTGCATGGCGTATTCGGTCTTCATTAATTAAACTCATCCTCCCTCGAAACTTGAAAATGCATTCTCGAGACTTGAATGAGAAGAAATTTATTTTACTTCTGCGAGCAATTTTTCTCCTTTGGCGATGGCATCTTCGATGCTTCCTACCAAGTTGAACGCTGCTTCTGGCAAATGGTCTAGTTCGCCATCAAGAATCATGTTGAATCCTTTGATGGTGTCTTTGATATCTACTAGCACTCCTTTAAGACCGGTAAACTGCTCGGCTACGTGGAAAGGCTGAGACAAGAAACGCTGCACGCGACGAGCGCGGTGTACCACTTGCTTATCCTCTTCAGAAAGTTCTTCCATACCCAAGATGGCAATGATGTCCTGAAGTTCCTTGTATCGCTGTAGGGTTTCCTTCACGCGCTGTGCACAATTGTAGTGGTCGTCACCCAAGATATCTGGAGAAAGGATTCGTGAAGTGGAGTCCAAAGGATCCACGGCAGGGTAAATTCCCAATTCCGCAATCTTACGAGACAATACTGTAGTGGCATCCAAGTGCGCAAAGGTGGTTGCTGGAGCCGGGTCAGTCAAGTCATCCGCAGGTACATATACTGCCTGTACTGAGGTGATGGATCCGTTTTTAGTAGAGGTGATTCGTTCCTGCATAGCACCCATTTCGGTAGCCAAGGTAGGCTGGTAACCAACGGCAGAAGGCATACGTCCTAGAAGTGCGGACACTTCAGAACCAGCTTGAGTGAATCGGAAAATGTTGTCGATAAAGAACAAGATGTCCTTTCCTTGGCCGGTACCATCGCCATCACGGTAGTATTCCGCAAGGGTAAGACCAGTAAGGGCCACGCGAGCACGTGCTCCTGGAGGCTCGTTCATCTGTCCAAACACGAATGTTGCTTTGGAATCTTCCAGCTTCTTGAGGTCTACTTTGGATAGATCCCAACCGCCTTCTGTTTCCAAACTATGGATAAAGTCATCACCGTAAGTCACGATGCCTGACTCAATCATTTCTCTTAAAAGGTCATTTCCCTCACGGGTTCTTTCTCCTACACCTGCAAATACAGACAAACCGGAGTACGCTTTCGCGATGTTGTTGATCAATTCTTGGATCAATACGGTTTTGCCTACACCCGCACCACCAAAAAGACCAATTTTACCTCCTTTGGCATAAGGTTCGATCAAGTCGATTACCTTGATACCTGTGAAAAGTACTTCAGTAGAAGTAGAAAGATCTTCAAATCTTGGCGCTGAGCGGTGGATTGGAAGACGCTTACCTGCAGGTACCTGAGGTAGACCGTCGATGGCTTCACCCACTACATTGAAAAGTCGGCCTTTGATGCCTTCGCCAGTAGGAACAGAGATAGGCTGACCTAAATCTCGCACTTCCATGCCACGAACCATGCCTTCTGAAGAATCCATTGCGATGGTTCTTACTCGGTCTTCACCTAGGTGTTGCTGCACTTCCAACACTACCTTCTGGCCGTTGTCTTTTGTGAGTTCCAGCGCGTCTAGGATGTTGGGCAGTTTTCCGCCTTCAAAGGATACGTCCACCACCGGGCCGATTACCTGAGTTATCTTGCCAATATTTGCCATTTTATTTGATGAAAGGTAAAAAGACTCTTCTTTAATT
>JBILBQ010000197.1:0-3870 GCA_044353615.1 Algoriphagus sp.
GACAGAAGGGGGTACTTCACCTATGGGGTATGTATAAGCGGAATCGCTATGAAAACCTTGGTGAAAGACTCCACAATCTACTGAGATTATATCGCCATCTTTCAATTCATACTCGCTGGGAAATCCGTGAACAACTACTTCGTTCACTGAAATACACAGCGAGCTGGGAAAACCGTTGTAGCCCTTAAAAGAAGGTACTGCTCCGTGATCCCTAATAAACTCTTCAGCAACTTTGTCTAAGAAAGAAGTCTTTACTCCTTTCTTGACATGCTTGGCGATTTCTCCGTGAGCTCTTCCAAGTATGTCGGCACTCTGTTTAATTTTATCAACTTCTTCCGAAGTCTTGTAATGAATCATTAGGAAGCAACCTGATAATCCGAGGAATTGCCTTTCACATTTCCACTCTTCATCATTCCTTCGTAATGTCTCATCAATAAGTAACTTTCGATCTGACGAAGTGTGTCCATGATCACACCTACCATAATCAATAGAGAGGTTCCTCCAAAGAACTGAGCAAACTCACCACCTACCCCAGCCACAATGGCCAAAGCTGGGAGAATCGCTACTGCTGCCAATAGAATGGAACCTGGCAAAGTGATTTTGGAAATGATGCTGTCAATAAATTCACCTGTTGGTGCACCTGGCTTAACACCGGGTACAAAACCGCCGTTGCGTTTCATGTCCTCAGCAATCTGCTCTGGGTTTACTGTAATCGCAGTGTAGAAGAAAGTGAACACAATGATCAAGGTAGCAAACAACAAATTGTATTGCCAAGAAGTAAAGTCAGAGAATGTAGTACCAATGTAGTTGGCGATGTCGTTTTCTCCAGCCCAAATCTGAGCGATAAGCGCAGGTACAAACATCAAAGACTGTGCAAAGATGATCGGCATCACACCAGAAGCATTCACTTTAATAGGAATGTATTGACGCTGTCCTCCATATACTTTTCCACCCACGACTTGCTTTGCGTACTGTACTGGGATGCGACGAGTTGCCTCAGTTAAAGCAATAACACCCACTACTACAAAGAACAAGACAAGCGCTTCGATAATTAGAAGTAACATTCCAGATGAACCTTTCTCCAAACCTTCAGCGATTAACGCTCCTGGGAATCGAGAGATAATTCCAATCATGATCAGCATGGAAATACCGTTTCCAATGCCTTTTTCCGTAATTTTTTCTCCTAACCACATGCAGAACATGGTGCCTGCAGAAAGCAATACCAAGGAGCTAAACATAAAGAGCGAAGTGTCGATCATTACTGCGCCCGTAGGAAGGATAGTCGCAGTGATGTAGCCTATACCTTGGGCAACCGTGATGGCGATGGTAAGCACACGGGTGATTTGGCTAATTCGCTTTCTCCCGGACTCACCGTCCTTCTGCATCTTCTGAAAATAAGGCACCCCGACAGTGAGCAACTGCAACACAATGGAGGCAGAGATGTAGGGCATAATTCCCAAACCGAAGATGGACGCATTGCTAAATGCGCCACCAAGAAAAGTATCAATTAGGCCGAAGATTCCCTCAGGAGCATCACCCAATTTGGATGGGTCTACACCAGGAAGTACGACAAATGATCCTAATCTAAAGATGATGAGAAAACCGATCGTGTTTACGATCCTAACTCTCAAATCTTCGATTGAGAAAATGTTCCTTACTGTCGAAATAAACTTTTTCATCTAGTTAAAGCTTGGTTACTGTACCTCCCAATCCTTCTACTGCAGCTACCGCTGTAGCAGAAAACTGGTGAGCGCTCACATCTAATTTGGTAGTCAATTGGCCGCCACCGAGAATCTTAATTTTATCGTTCTTAGAAGCCAATCCATGAGAGACGAGCGTTTCCAAAGAGATAGAAGTAAGTTTAAACTCTTCTGCAAGTGCTTGCAAGGTATCCAAATTTACTGGCTTGAACTCAATCTTGTTCAAAGACTTGAAGCCAAACTTAGGTACACGTCTTTGAAGTGGCATCTGACCACCTTCAAAACCAAGCTTTCTCTTGTAACCAGATCTAGACTTAGCTCCTTTGTGACCTCTTGTTGATGTTCCACCTCTACCTGAACCGGTACCACGACCAATTCTCTTGCGGTTTTTGGTTGAACCTTCCGATGGAGTTAATGTATTCAGTTTCATAGCGCTTCCTCCACTTTTACAAGGTGACTCACTTTATTTACCATTCCAGCAATCTGAGGAGTGTTTTCTACAACTTTTGATTTGCTGATACGACCCAAACCAAGTGCAACGATAGTTGCTTTTTGATCTTTTGGTCTATCGATCGTACTTTTTATCTGTGTGATTTTGATCTTAGCCATGATGCTTATCCGTTAAAGACTTTAGCCATTTTAACTCCTCTTTGTTGAGATACTGCGATGGCGTCACGTAGCTGTACTAGCGCATCAATGGTTGCTTTTACCACGTTGTGCGGGTTAGACGAACCTTTGGATTTAGCCAATACGTCGGTAACACCAGCAGATTCCAACACGGCACGCATCGCACCACCTGCAATTACACCTGTACCTGCCGCAGCTGGCTTGATGAGGACAAAACCACCACCAAATTTACCTAGTTGCTCGTGAGGGATTGTTCCCTTCAATACAGGCACTTTCACCAAATTCTTTTTTGCATCTTCTATGCCTTTGGTAATGGCGTCAGTTACTTCATTGGCTTTACCCAAACCGTAACCTACTACTCCTTGGCCGTCACCAACCACAACAATTGCAGAGAATGAAAATCTTCTACCACCTTTCACCACTTTGGCTACGCGGTTGATAGCAACAACTTTCTCCTTTAATTCTGTATCTGTCGCCCTAATGGGTTTTCTTTTTATCTGAGACATATGGATTAGAATTTAAGCCCTCCTTCTCTGGCACCTTCGGCCAAAGCCTTCACGTTACCATGATACAGGTAGCCATTACGATCAAATACTACTGCAGATACGCCATTTGCAACTGCTCTTTCAGCAAGCTTCTTGCCTACTTCTTTGGATACAGCTACATTGGTATTTGCCTTAGAACCAAGCTCTTTGGAAGAGGCTTGTGCAAGGGTCTGACCCTTAAGGTCATCCACCAACTGGGCATAAATGCCTGTGTTACTTTTGAAAACTGACAGACGTGGTCTGGAATCAGTACCGGAGATCTTTCTGCGGATACCTCTTTTG
Organism: Algoriphagus sp.; assembly: GCA_044353615.1. Taxonomy (GTDB): domain Bacteria; phylum Bacteroidota; class Bacteroidia; order Cytophagales; family Cyclobacteriaceae; genus Algoriphagus. Next base: position 3,155 of record JBILBQ010000197.1, read on the forward strand.
ATTCTAAGTCTTCTGGAACTCTTATTAAATGCCATAACTTATTATTTTTTACCAGCAGTTTTACCAGCCTTGCGTCTAACAATTTCACCAACAAAGCGCACACCCTTTCCTTTGTAAGGTTCGATCTTACGAAGGGAACGAATTTTTGCAGCTACCTGACCGATCAATTCCTTATCAATTCCTTGAAGAGTGATTACCGGATTTTTACCTTTTGGGGTTTCAGTAGCCAAAGAAATTTCTTTGGGAAGTGCCATAAAAATACTGTGAGAATAGCCTAAGCTAAGTTCAAGTATTTGCCCTTGGTTGGAGGCTTTGAAACCTACACCGACCAATTCCAAATCTTTCTTGTATCCCTCAGATACACCGATCACCATGTTGTTGATCAATGATCTGTAAAGGCCGTGCAAAGACTTGTGTCTTTTGGACTCGGTAGGTCTTACAAGATTGATTTCTTGTCCCTCTACGCTTACCTGAATATCGGGATTCACATCCTGAGTCAGGGTACCCTTTGGACCTTTAACAGTGACAGTTCCATGAGCTGACACGTCTACAGTAACACCGCTGGGTATATTTATTGGTTTTTTACCTATTCTAGACATAATCGTAGATTAATATACGTAACAAAGTACTTCGCCTCCGATACCTTCGGTACGGGCCTCTTTGTCTGTCATTACTCCCTTAGAAGTAGAGACGATAGCAATACCTAAGCCATTGAT
>JBILBQ010000079.1:0-12823 GCA_044353615.1 Algoriphagus sp.
AAGAAAAATCCATCCTGTTTTAGACAAATGGAGGAAAAAAAATTGGTCCACTGTCGACAGCCTAGCATTGTGTGAATAGTTTTAGAATCCATACTTCGTACTTGGCCTTCCCGCCGCGGCGGGTACTTGGTACATTGTACTGTGGTATGTTACCTGTTGACCGACTTTTCCTAATAATCCACCAGCGGCTTCAACAAATTTGAAGTTAATTCCTAGATTTAGAAATTAAACAATCTCGCTATGAAAATCCGTAACAGCTGGTACTTCGGGCTTGTGTTTTTTGTTGCCGTACAGGTACAGGCACAAAATCCAGTCATCGATGCCATCATCAAAGAAGCAACCCAAAATTCCAAACTAGAAGTTCTTGCCCATGAAATCATGGATGGAGTGGGCCCACGATTGGTTGGCTCCCCACAAATGCAAAAAGCCCATGACTTAGCCGTGACCACGTACCAGAGTTGGGGCATCCCTGCCCGCAACGAAAAGTGGGGCGAATGGAGAGGCTGGGAAAGAGGTATCACCCATATGGACATGATTGCCCCATGGACCAAATCCTTGGCCGGCACCCAATTGGCTTGGAGCCCCTCCTCTCCGCAAGGAGGCGTAAAAGGTGAAGTGGTCATTCTTCCAGAATTTGCCGATTCCCTTGCTTTTCAAAAGTGGCTGCCCTCCGTAAAAGGCAAGTACGTGATGATCTCCGTACCTCAGCCTACTGGACGCCCAGATTACAATTGGGAGGAACACGGAATGCCTGCCTCCATTGAAAAAATGAAAGCCGAGCGTACTGCCATCAATGCCTCCTGGACCAAGCGTCTTCAAGCCACTGGCAAAAACCGCAACCAACTTCCCATTGCACTTGAAAATGCAGGCGCTGCAGGCATCTTGACCTCCAACTGGTCCAATGCCTTTGGTGCCAACAAGATTTTCTCTGCCTCCACCAAAAAAGTACCTACCGTAGATATTTCCCTAGAAGACTATGGCCTCCTCTATCGCTTGGCAGAAAGCGGCAAAAAACCACAACTGCATCTGAATGCACAGTCCAAAGAAACTGGCATGCAGCCAACCTACAATACTGTAGCTGAAATCAAGGGAAGTACAAAGCCAGACGAATACGTGATGCTATCTGCCCACTTTGACTCTTGGGATGGAGGTACTGGCGCTACTGACAACGGTACCGGCACCATCTTGATGATGGAAGTGATGCGCGTATTGAAGCAGGTGTATCCCAATCCAAAGCGTACCATCTTGGTAGGACACTGGGGATCCGAGGAACAAGGGCTCAATGGTTCGCGAGCATTTGTAGAAGATCATCCTGAGATGGTAGGCAAGATCCAAGCCCTTTTCAATCAGGACAATGGAACAGGCCGCATTGCCAATATCTCTGGTCAAGGCTATGTGGATAGCTACGAATACCTGGGCCGTTGGCTCAACAAGGTGCCACGAAACATTACCCAAGACCTGAAAACTGAGTTTCCTGGCAACCCAGGCGCGGGTGGTACAGACCACGTGTCCTTTGTAGCAGCGGGTGTTCCAGCTTTCAACTTGAGCGCTTTGCCTTGGAACTATTTTAACTATACTTGGCATACCAATTTGGACACCTACGACAAGATTGTCTTTGACGACGTGCGTCAAAATGTGATCCTTACCGCCATCCTCGTGTACATGGCCTCAGAAGAAGAAGGGCTGGTATCACGTAAGCAGCGCATTCCTATCAATGCCCGCACTGGCGAACCGGCAGAATGGCCTGGCAAAAGATCTCCGACTAGAAAAGGAGGGGTGAATTAAGTTGTTAACCGTTCACAGTCCACGGTCGATAGCCAATTGAATTGAACCTCAAGATTTGTTCTATTTAGTTATTGGTGAAGAAACATAAACTGTAAATAAGAAAGGCTGCCCGGATATGGGCAGCCTTTTTTTAGTAATTAGTTTTTCGTGGTGAATTGACCTACCGGAGGCAGGTTGAACTACCGCGGTAGTTCAACCCGCCTTTGCGGGTTGTGCGGAATACACTACCCATTTTACCCCTGGTTCACCTGCCGCTGGCAGGTAAACCAGGGGTTATGCAAGATTCGATCCGCCTCGGCGGATCGTTACCTGACAAAATTTTGATACAAAAAGGTTTTTCATAATTTTTACCGAAAGCGATTATAGTTGTTTTTGGATAGAATTTGCCGTGGTAGACTGATCCGCCGCAGCGGATCCAACTTTGCATAGCCGCGGGTTTACCTACCGCAGTAGGTGAACCCGTGGAATAAAAAACAAATAGATTTCACGATCCGCCCCGGCGGATCGAACCATATAGTTTCCCCGACACCTTCCAGGTATTTGCACTGTTGTGTTTCCCCACCACCAGCACCTTGAAAAATGATTTTTTAGCCAAGTCTGGAGGAAGCGCATAGTACTTCGCATCAGAAGGCACCTCCCCTAGGAAAAAATACTCGTCCTGACCACCCTCGGCAAAATGATCCGTTGGACTCCAATAGATCGCGAGGGTCTCAGATTGGGCTCCTGGAACCCAAGTGATAGCCTGGTTTTTACCCCTGCCTTGCAACCCAAGCTGGCTTACCGAAATGGGGCCAGTCAGCGGAATCCCATCCAATTCTCTTTCCTGATGCTCCGGAACTACCAAGTTGTAAAAGCGAAAAAATGAAGGGAGCAGGTCCACATGAGCCGCCATCCCGGAGAAAAAGTGGGGGTTTAAGTCACTGGCATTGGAGGCAATCCACACTTCCCGCTCCGCCTCGCTCTGCCCACCATGATCTTTGGCATCCGGCTCCTTGCGTCCATGGTCGGTGGTCACCCAAAGTTGCCAGTCTTCCCCTTTTTGTTGCCGCTGCTGAATGGCTTGCCAGATCAAGCCTACCTGCGAATCTGCTTTTTGGATGGCAGCATCCATTGCGGGACCTCTTCCAAATTTGTGTCCCATGTCATCGGTATACTGCAGGTATACCCAGGTGAGGTCTGGTCCTTGGCTGCTTAGGTAAGTTGCCGCCTCTTGGGCCACCTGTTGGTCAATTTGGTGAATGTAGTCCGACTGGGCATCGTGGGGGTAGCGTAGGGTATCCAACTCTAAGCCATCTACTGCTCGGTCTAACTTCAAGTAGCCTGTTTGAGGTAGATTTTCTCCCAGAAGCTTGGTTCGGTTGTCCTGCCAGGTAGAAAAAATAGCCGTCTTGGCATCCGGGCGGGCTTCTTTGAGGTAACGGAAAATCGTCCAGTACTGGTAGTTGGGAGCTTCAATTCCATTGCCCCAAACTTGGTGCTTATTCGCCCATGTACCTGTCAATATCGAATTGTAGCCGACAGCAGAAATGGTGGGCGATTCGGAATAGCCTCCGGTTTGGCCTCCAGTAAATGCCCGAACGTAGCCACCTTTTTGTGTGATCTGATCCAAATTGGGAGTGGCTACCCGCTCCAAATCCTGGGCAGGAATGCCATCTAGAATAATGAAAACGAGCTTTTTCTGTTGACCCACTGCTGCGGTGCTCCACAGAACTAGAACAGAGACTAAGGCTAAAGCTAGGGTTCGCATCTTGGTTTTTTTTAGAAATAAAACAGAATTTGTACCTTTTACCAAAACCTGCTCCCATGAAAAATTTCCTGCTTCTCCTTTCTTTCCTTTTTTGCTCCTTCCAGGGAATGGCCCAGCAACTCGGTGACTACCTGTCGGCTGCCTTTCCTACCCACATGACTGCGGCTGCGGACGGCAAGGCGGTGGCCTGGGTGCTCAACGACAAAGGAGAGCGCAATGTATTTTATGCCAAGGCCCCCAATTATGAGGCGCAGCGGTTGACACAGTACAAAGGAGACCAAGGCGTGGATCTAGGTCCTTTGGTTTTTTCTCCCGATGGCAGCACCTTACTAGTCGTTCGCGGGAATCCCAAAAACTCCTCCGGCTATGCGGCCAATCCGGCCCAACTGCAGGAAAACACCCAAAAGAAAATTCATGTGGTCGAGCTCCAAACGGGGAAAAGTCGGGAATTTTTCGTGGGGGCCTCTCCCGTATTTAGCCCAGATGGCAAGCAGGTCGCCTTTTTGCAAGGTGGAGAAGTATACTTAAAAGCACTATCCGACAGCAGCGGGCAACTAGGCAAGCCCCTGTTTATTGCGAGAGGCACCTCCTCCAACCTGGCCTTTTCTCCAGATGGCAACTACCTCGCCTTTGTGTCAGCACGCACCGACCATTCCTTTGTAGGCCTTTGGAATTTTGCGAAAAAGAGCCTCCACTTTCCAGAAACGAGTTTGGACCACGACAGCTACCCCGCCTGGAGCCCAGATGGCACCCAGCTGGCCTATTTGCGCGTACCCAACATCCTGAATCACCTTCCCTTCACCTCCTTGACCGAAGCCAATCCTTGGAGTATCCGCGTGCTTCAAGTCGCAACTATGACGGCAGAGGAAGTGTGGCGGGCAGATCAAGGCCGAGGATCAGTGCTAGTAGACGACCTGCCAGCATCCTCAGAGCGCCTCTGGTGGACACCCGACGGGCAATTGGTCTTTCCTTGGGAGAAAAATAACTGGATGCAGCTCTATGCCGTCCACCCAAAAACAAAGCAGGTGAAGCACCTCAGTCCAGGGGAAGGACAAGTCGAATGGGTGCAAACTTCCTACACCAAGAAAGAGCTCCTCGTCACGCACAACATTGGAAATATTGACCGACGTCAGGTGTCGCTGCTCGACTTATCCACACTGGAAATGAAGCTTCTTTCCAATCCAGAAAGCATCTCTTGGGCACCAGTAGCGGTAGAGAAGGGCTGGGCTTGTTTCGAGTCCAACTGGAATCAGCCGGGATGGCCTATCCTTCACCTATCGGGTAAACGTAAACTGCTTGCAGAAGCGCTCTTCCCCAAGGAATTTCCAAAGACCTTCAGCAAGCCAGAAGCACTCACGATACAAGCAAAAGATGGATACAAATCCTTCGCTCAGTTGTTTTTACCGCCCAATTACGACCCAAAGAAAAAGTACCCTGCCGTGATTTTCCTTCACGGAGGCAGCCGTAGGCAAATGCTTTTGGGCTACAACTATGGGATCTACTATTCCCATACCTATGGTGCCCAGCAGTACTTTGCATCCCAAGGCTATATTGCCTTGACCCTCAACTACCGCAGCGGTATCGGCTATGGAATGGACTTTAGGGAAGAGAAAAACTTCGGCGCAGGAGGTGCCAGCGAGGTACAGGATGTCTTGGCCGCAGCAGACTATTTGGCTTCCCGATCCGACGTGGATGCTAGCCGAATTGCTCCTTGGGGAGGTAGCTATGGGGGATACTTGACTGCCCATGCGCTGACACAGGCCCCTGAAAAGTTTCACGTAGGTGTCGACATCCATGGGGTTCACAATTGGAACAAGGACATTCCTGTTTTTGCTCCTTGGTATGCCCCCGAGAAGTTTCCAGAGATGGCTGATTTGGCTTTTCGTTCCTCCCCTATATCTCATGTACAGAACTGGAAAGATCCCGTATTGCTCATCCATGGAGATGACGACCGCAACGTGCTCTTTTCCGAAAGTGTGGAGCTAGCAGAAGTATTGCGGAAGCAAGGGGTGTACGTGGAGCAGCTGGTCTTCCCGGATGAGGTACATGCTTTCTTACTTCACCAAAACTGGGTGAAAGCCTTTGAGGAAACCTACCGATTTATCACCAAACATTCTTTTGAAAAATAGTCGGTTATCCACAAACATGGAGCAAAAATAGGTCACGGATCTACGTTTTATCCCCGCACTAGTTGGAGGATTCATACTCCTTTCAATTGTTCTACCGCCTGAATGGCAGCGCTCAGCCTTTCGGCTGTTTCCCCAGAAATGAGGGCCCAAGGAAATCCACTCTTCTGGGTAAGTTGCTCGTATTGTTCATAAAAATGCTGCCGCATCTCCAATTCCGGATGCTCTCGGAGCGGATCTTCCTGCCAAGGTAGGTCGGGGGCACATAGAAGAATGAGGTCGTAGGTTCGTCGGGCAATTTCCTCCAGCACCCAAGGATCTACTTTCCCAAAGCGGTGCTGGGACCAGACCTGAATCACCCGCAAGTCCGTATCGCAAAAAAGGAAGCGGGTAGCAGTTAGTGCCAACTCGTCTTCAAGATTCATCTGTTGCTTACCGATTTGAAGCAGGTCCTCGTAGGTGTAGGGACGATCTAATTTTTCCAAGTACTCCCGGGCCACTTCAGGTACCCAGGGCTCCGCATAGTGCAGGGCCAACTTCTCAGCCAAAGTGCTCTTGCCCGTGGACTCAGGGCCCAAAATCAGAATTCGCTTAGACATGGGCATTGGTCTTAAAAGCTTTGATCCAAACTAGGAGACCTGCAATGGCGAGGCCCGTGAAAAAAAGGTACTGAAAGGAAGTCAACAGGAGCCCCTTGTGAAAATAAAGCGGAATGGATACCAGATCGGTCAAGATCCAAAAAATCCAATTCTCTACTTTTTTCTTCGCCATCAACCACATCGCCACAAAGGCCGAAGCAGTCGTGAAGGAGTCCCAGTAGGGAACCGTACTGTCTGTAAATTCAAGTAAAACTGTGACCAAGAGCAGATAGGAAACCGCAAAAATACCCAAGGACACCAGCCAGCCCCTTGCATCAAGCCAAGTGACAGCTAAGGCCTTTCCGTCCTTTTTTGGTTGTTTCCAGAGGTACCAGCCATAGATAGACATCCCAAAATAGTAGGCATTGATGCCCATATCTGCGTAGAGCCCATAGTCAAAGCAAATCCACACGTAGATCAGTACCGAGACAATGCCTGTGGGGTACACCCAAATGTGCTGCTTTGTGGAAAAATACACAGATAGAATTCCCATAAACACCGCTATAGCCTCCAGCCAACTGAGTTGCTGCAGCCCTTCTGCCAATCCCGTACGGAGAAATTCAAAATCCATGATGCGAAGAAAAGGATAAATTTGAGAGCCAAAACCTAAGCCACCGGTTAATTTAGGTTCCTTCCCCTCAAATTTGTGGCAAAGAATTAACTTTTCCTGCAGTTGCCAGGTTTGATTGCTAAATTGCGCTTTATGAAGTTGCCCAGTATCCAGCCCACCCAAGACATTGATTCCCTCGATCCGAAGGACTTTATTTTGATCAAAAATGCTCAGGTCAACAACCTGAAGCACCTAAGTGTGGCCATCCCTAGAAATGCCTTTGTGGTCATCACGGGTTTGTCGGGCTCGGGCAAGTCCTCCTTGGCCTTTGACACCCTTTTTGCAGAGGGGCAGCGCATGTATGTGGAGAGTTTGAGCTCCTATGCCCGCCAATTTTTAGGCAGAATGGAGAAGCCAGAGGTGGAATACATCAAGGGTGTGTCTCCGGCTATTGCGATCCAACAAAAAGTAAGCACCAAAAATCCGCGCTCCACCGTAGGCACTACCACCGAAATCTACGATTACCTGAAACTCTTTTTTGCGCGGGTAGGCAAAACCTACTCTCCCATTTCTGGTAAAGAGGTCAAGCACCATACTGTCAGCGACATTGTAGATTTTGTGCATTCCTTTGAAGAAGGCTCCAAAGTGATGGTTTCCTGTCCCCTGCAACCCAATGGTGATCGAAAACTGGATAAAGAGCTGGAACTACTCCTTCAGAAAGGCTATACCCGTGTGCTCCGGAACGGAGAAGTTTTACTGTTGGAAGAACTGTTGGTAGGAGGAAAAATCGAAAAAGGGAACTATGAAATTCTGATTGATCGCTTGACCGTACAGAAAGAAGACGAGGACAACCAGTTCCGCCTTTCTGACTCCATCCAAACCGCCCTGTTTGAGGGGCACGGAAATTGCAAAATCACCCTCCCTGGACTAGAAACCCGTACTTTCTCGGATCGATTCGAATTGGATGGGATGAGTTTTGAACTTCCCTCGGTCAATTTCTTTTCCTTCAACAATCCCTATGGCGCCTGCAAGCGCTGCGAAGGCTTTGGAACTGTCTTGGGTATCGACCGTGATCTAGTCATCCCTGACAAGGAACTTTCGGTGTACGAGGGAGCCATTGCCCCTTGGCGAGGAGAAAGTGGAAAAGGCTGGTTGGAGCCCTTACTAAAAAAAGGAATTGACTTTAATTTTCCGATTCACCGCGCCTACCAAGACCTCACAGAGAAGGAAAAAGAACTGCTTTGGACAGGAAATGGGTATTTCCGAGGGCTCAATGAATTTTTCGCAGACCTCGAGTCCAAGACCTATAAAATCCAGTATCGGGTCATGCTCTCCCGATTCCGCGGGCGGACGGCCTGTCCGGATTGCCGTGGCACACGCCTGCGAAAGGATGCATCTTATGTGCTGCTCGGGGGAAAATCCATCACCGACCTGGTCTTGATGCCCATTGAAGATGCCCTTCACTTTTTCCAGACGATCCAGCTTTCTGCGCACGAAGCCAAATTGGCCAACCGACTCCTGAAAGAGATCAGCAGCCGCTTGGAGTTTATGCACCAGGTGGGACTCGGCTACTTGACCCTCAACCGCCTTACCTCCAGCCTTTCTGGGGGAGAATACCAGCGCATCAAGCTTGCCACCTCCCTGGGTTCTGCCCTCGTAGGCTCCATGTATATCTTGGATGAACCGAGTATTGGACTGCATCCGCGCGATACCGATCGACTGATTGAGGTGCTCAAAGCCTTGAAAAATCTAGGCAACACCGTTATCGTGGTGGAGCATGAGGAAAAAGTAATGAAAGCCGCGGATCAAATTATTGACATTGGTCCTGAAGCCGGTGCAAAAGGAGGCGAATTACTTTTCCAAGGAAGCATTGAAGAGCTGATCGCAACCGGGCAAACTTACACGGCAAAATACCTCCGCGGCGAGGAAAAAATATTTAACAAGACCGCCAATCGAACTTGGAAAGATTCCATCTGGGTCAAAGGCGCTCGAGAAAACAACCTGAAAAATTTAGCGGTACAATTTCCCCTGCATACCCTTACCGTCATCACTGGGGTATCGGGTTCGGGCAAGTCCACGCTCGTGAAGAAAATCCTCTATCCTGCCCTCGGAAGATTGCTGGGCACGGTGATGGACGAGACAGGCAAGTACGATAAGCTCGAGGGAGATTACAAAAAGGTCACGCAAGTGGAGTTTGTGGATCAAAACCCAATCGGCAAGTCCTCCCGCTCCAACCCCGTCACCTACGTGAAGGCTTACGATGTGATCCGAACCCTCTTTTCAGAGCAGCCTCTCTCCAAACAGCGGGGCTACAAGCCCGCCTTTTTCTCCTTCAATGTGGATGGGGGGCGTTGTGAAGCCTGCCAAGGGGAAGGAAATGTGACGGTGGAAATGCAGTTTATGGCCGACATCCACCTCACCTGCGAGTCTTGCAAGGGCAAACGCTTCAAAAATGAAATTTTGGAGGTGACCTACAAGGACAAAAACATCTCCGAAGTGCTCGACATGACGATTGACGAAGCCATCGATTTCTTCAGCGGAAAAACCCAACTCATCAATCGCCTGCTACCCCTACAGGAAGTAGGCTTGGGCTACATTGGAATGGGTCAGAGTTCGAATACCCTCTCAGGCGGGGAAGCACAGCGCGTGAAGTTGGCATCCTTCCTAGGCAAAGGCGGAACCAAAACCGGAGATCACATTCTATTTATCTTTGATGAGCCGACCACTGGCTTGCATTTTCACGACATCAGCAAGCTCTTGATTAGTGTCAATGCACTGATCGAACAAGGGCACTCCGTGCTGATCATCGAGCACAACACCGAGGTGATCAAGTGTGCAGACTGGGTGATCGACTTGGGTCCTGAAGGAGGAAATAAAGGCGGAAATCTCACTTTTGCCGGTACTCCGGAGGACCTGGCGAAGGAGAAGGGGAATTTTACTGGGAAATATTTGTAAAGGATTGTACGAAGTACTAGGTACAATGTACCAAGTAGGAGGTACGAAGGACGATATACGGAATTGAAACTAATGTCGAATGTCGAACGCTGAGTGAAGAATGTCGAATTGGGAAACAGGCAGCTATACCAGCAGAATTTAGTCTAATCTCTTGGCTCTTGTTTCTTGCTTCTCGAAGCGTCTTGCTACTAGATACTTGCTACTAAAAGTACCACTCCCTTCCCTAACATTCTCCGATCCAACAGATCCTGCAAGGCTTGGGGAGCTTCATCTAGGGTATATTTTTTGCCGACATGCTGGGCGATCGCACCTTCTTGAATCCATGCCAGCAGCTGACGCGTATTCTGAAGGCTTGCCTTGGGCTCCAACTTGGCGAACTGTCCCCAAAACACCCCCACTACTGCACATCCTTTCAACAAAGGGAGGTTCATCGGGAGCTTGGGGATCTCCCCATTGGTAAAGCCTACCACCAAATAGCGCCCTTTCCAGGCTATCCCGCGTAGGGCAGCTTCGGAAAATTTTCCTCCCACCGGATCGTACACCACATCCACTCCTTTCCCTCCGGTCAACTCTTTGATTCGGGTTTTTAAGTCCTCGGTTTCGTAGTTGATCGTTTCCACCGCCCCCTTTTCTCGGCAAAGGGCTAGTTTTTCTTCGGTGGATGCCGCCGCAATCACGCGAGCACCCATCAAGGTGCCTAATTCAACTGCCGCCAAACCCACACCCCCTGCGGCGCCAAGCACCAAGAGCGTTTCTCCCGCCTGCAGCTGCGCACGATCCTTTAGCGCATGGTAGGAAGTGCCGTAAGTGTACAAGGTCGTCGCCGCTACCTCAGCAGAGAGGCCTGGAGGCAAAGGAAATACACGATCCAGATCTACAGCTACTTTCTCCGCAAAGCCTCCCCAACCACATAGCGCAAGCACCCGTTGCCCCAATTCAAATCCCTGAACCTCATCGCCCAATTCCACGATAGTGCCTGCCACTTCTCCGCCAGGTGAGAAAGGCAGTTCGGGGGTAAACTGGTACTTGTTTTGGATAATCAGCACGTCTGGAAAGTTCACACCACAGGCCTCCACCGCGATGACCACCTGCTTGGAATTCGAAATAGGGCTGGGAATGTCCAGTACCTGTAAGGTATCCGGAAGTCCAAACTGGGAACAGACAACTGCTTTCATAGTAGGGGGTTTTTGCCGAAGGCGTGGAGATACAAAAGAAGGAAAAAAGAAGGAATATTGGCTCGAAAGGGATAATTTTGAGACCAATTCACCCCTAAGACTCTCTTCCATGTCCGTAGCATCCTACCTTGAAAAAAATAAAGATCGCTTTCTTCAAGAACTCTTTGACCTGCTCCGCATCCCATCGGTAAGCGCCGATCCCAAGTTTAAGCAGGATGTGGTCGCAGCTGCTCACTTTGTCAAAGAAGCTATGGAAAAAGCAGGAGCGGATACAGTTGAAATCTGTGAAACGGCGGGCTATCCCATCGTCTATGGGGAAAAAATGATTGACCCAGCACTTCCCACGGTACTCGTCTATGGACACTACGACGTGCAGCCTGCAGATCCCTACGAACTCTGGGATTCACCTCCTTTTGAACCCGTACTCAAGAAAACGGCCATCCATCCGGAAGGAGCCATCTTTGCCAGAGGCGCAGCAGACGACAAAGGACAGTTTTACATGCACATCAAGGCTTTCGAAGCGATGATGGCTACCGGCGCTCTTCCCTGCAATGTCAAATTTATGATCGAAGGGGAAGAAGAGATCGGCTCGGACAACCTGGACACTTTTGTGCTGGCCAACAAGGAGCGCTTGCGTGCAGATGTGATCTTGATTTCCGATACGCACATGATCGGCATGCAGGATCCTTCCATCACGGTGGGTCTTCGAGGCATGGCCTACATGGAGGTGGAAGTGACCGGATCCAACCGAGACCTACACTCCGGCACTTATGGTGGCGCGGTGGCCAACCCGATCAATGTGCTTTGCAAAATGATCGCTTCCCTCAAGGACGAAAACGAGCACATCACCATCCCTGGGTTTTACGAAAAGGTTCAGGAACTGAGTGCTGCCCAGCGTCAGCGCCTCAACGAGGCTCCATTTGACCTTTCCGAATACAAGGGCAAACTAGATATTCAAGACGTACACGGAGAAAAAGGCTTCAGCACCATCGAGCGCATTGGCATCCGTCCTACCCTAGACGTGAACGGCATCTGGGGAGGCTACACCGGCGAGGGAGCCAAAACAGTCCTTCCTTCCAAAGCATACGCCAAAATTTCCATGCGTCTGGTACCGGATCAGGACTGGCACGAAATTGCCACGCTTTTTGAAAATCATTTCAAGGCCATTGCCCCGGCTTCCGTGACGGTAAAAGTAAAGGCCCACCATGGCGGAGCGCCTGCCGTGGTATCGGATTCTTCCTTGGGATACCAAGCAGCAGAGGCGGCTATGGAGGAAACCTTCGGCAAACGACCCATCCCTACCCGAGAGGGAGGCTCCATTCCCATCGTGGCCCTCTTCCAAAAGGAACTGGGTTCGGACCCCATCCTCTTCGGCTTTGGTCTAGATACGGACGCGCTTCACTCTCCCAACGAGCACTATGGGGTGAAAAACTACCTGATTGGCATCGAAACCATCGCTGCATTTTTCAGACACTTTAGCGCTGCCCACGGAAAGTAAATTTTCCGATTCGCTAGAGGGTTGAGAAACCTTCGCATACCCTTTGCTGTTTTCCTAGGTAAACCCAGCTTTCATGTTCCAATTCTCAAAAAAGCCAGTCCTGCTTCTTACACTTTTCCTTCTACTCCTGAGCCCCTTGGCACAGGCTCAGCTGGTGAAGCCCCCTGTTTGGAACATCCGACTGGAGGGTAAGGAACTCGAAGTGGGCAAGACCGCTACTCTGTTGATGGAAGCGCAAATCCCTATGGGCTGGTACGTGTATTCCAATGATTTTGACAAGAATCTAGGCCCCTTACTGACCGAGTTTATTCCTGCAAACTCGGCCGATTTTTCGGTGGCTGGAAAGCTT
>JBILBQ010000080.1:0-12804 GCA_044353615.1 Algoriphagus sp.
CTATTGCTCGTCAGCCTGAGGCTGCTGGCAAGATCCAAACTGCCATGCTTATCATTGCAGCTTTGATTGAGGTGGTTGCCCTGTTTGCAGTAGTAATTTGTTTGCTTATTGCATTGAACGCAGGTGGCATCGCCTTCTTCTAAGACAAAATGAATTGGGATTGGCGCTAGGCCAATCCCTTTCTTTTGAACAAAAACGAAATTAATCCTTCCTACCATGGATCTAATCATACCTAGTGCCGGCCTGATTTTCTGGCAACTTATTGGCTTTTTAGCCCTTTTGTTTATTCTAATCAAATTTGCTTGGAAACCTATTTTGGCCTCTTTGGCTGAACGTGAGGCAAGTATTGATGGCGCATTGAAGTCAGCGGAGCAAGCTAGAAACGAGATGGCCAACTTAAAGGCGGAAAATGAAAAACTACTTCAGGAAGCAAGATTGGAGCGGGATGTTATTTTGAGCAAAGCACATGAAGCTTCACTTAAAATGATTGAAGATGCCAAAACTGAGTCCTCCAGACAGGGCGCATTGTTGATCGAGTCTGCCAAAGCGGTGATTGAAACAGAGAAGAAAGCAGCACTTACAGAAGTGAAAAATCAGGTTGCTTTATTGACCTTGGAAGTAACTGAAAAGTTGCTCCGCAAGAAATTAGGAGACGACAAAGCTCAGGTAGAGCTTGTTGACCAGTTTATCAAAGACCTTAAGCTTAACTAATTCGGCATGTCTAACCAGCGAGTAGCCTCCCGGTACGCCAAATCAATATTGGATTTGTCCATTGAAAAAGGACAGCTGGAAGGGGTTTTTGAAGATTTCAAGTCTTTGGCAGCGATGGGCAAAAGCACTCGTGAACTAGGCCTTGCACTTTCAAACCCAGTATTGGGCTCGGATAAAAAATTAAATGTACTAAAAGCACTTTTTGCCAAAGGTTCTAGCCCCTTGACGCTCTCGTTTTTTCAAATTATTTCTAGAAAAAACAGAGAAAACATCCTTTTGGATGTGGCCAAAGAGTTTGTTGCACAGTACAACTTGTACCGATCCATCCAGGTGGCAGAAGTCACTACCACCACTGCACTTACAGAAGGTCAGCGCAACCAGTTGGTGGCTCTAGTGAAGCAGATCAGCGGCATGAAGGAAGTACAACTTGAAGAAAAGATTAACCCTTCACTGATTGGGGGATTTGTGCTCAAGGTCAATGACCGACAGCTCGATGAATCCATCAGTAGCAAACTCAATGCATTACGCATACAGTTTGCTCAGAATCATTACGAAAAACAGTTTTAACGAAATACTCAACCGTATCCAATCATGGCAGAAGTAAGACCTGATGAAGTTTCAGCAATTTTGAGAGAACAACTCTCTGGTGCCAGAACCGAAGCCGAACTAGAAGAAGTGGGAACAGTCCTCCAAGTGGGGGACGGTGTAGCCCGTATCTATGGACTTTCTAAGGCGCAGGCCGGTGAATTGTTGGAGTTTGAAAATGGCCTAAAGGCCATGGTACTCAACCTCGAAGAGGACAACGTGGGTGCTGTACTTTTTGGAGACTCCAAAGGAGTGAAAGAAGGAGATACCGTCAAGCGAACCAAAAAGATTGCTTCCATCATGGCCGGTGAGGGCATGTTGGGCCGAGTGGTCAACACGCTAGGTAATCCTATCGATGGCAAGGGACCAATCACTGGCAACTTATATGAAATGCCTTTGGAGCGTAAAGCACCAGGTGTTATCTACCGTCAGCCCGTAACAGAACCGCTTCAAACTGGTATCAAATCCATTGACGCGATGATTCCAATTGGTCGTGGACAGCGTGAATTGGTGATTGGTGACCGTCAAACAGGTAAAACTGCTGTTGTAATTGACGCCATCCTAAACCAACGTGAATTTTACGATAAAGGTGAGCCCGTATTCTGTATCTATGTAGCGATCGGACAAAAAGCTTCTACTGTTGCTGGTGTGGTGGCTGCCCTTGAAAAAGGCGGTGCTCTTCCATACACAGTAGTAGTGGCAGCTCCTGCTTCTGAGCCAGCGCCAATGCAATTCTTTGCTCCATTTACAGGTGCTGCAATCGGTGAATTCTTTAGAGACACCGGTCGTCCTGCCCTTGTAGTATACGATGATCTTTCGAAGCAAGCGGTAGCTTACCGTGAAGTTTCCCTACTCTTGAGAAGACCTCCAGGACGTGAAGCGTATCCTGGTGACGTGTTCTACTTGCACTCTAGACTTTTGGAAAGAGCCGCAAAAATCAACCAGTCTGATGCGATTGCGCAGCAAATGAATGATCTTCCTGATTCCATCCGTCCCTTGGTAAAAGGTGGAGGTTCTTTGACTGCTTTGCCAATCATCGAAACTCAGGCAAGTGACGTGTCTGCTTACATTCCAACCAACGTAATTTCGATTACGGACGGTCAGATTTTCTTGGAAACCAACTTGTTTAACTCCGGTATTCGTCCAGCGATCAACGTAGGTATTTCGGTATCTCGTGTTGGAGGTAATGCTCAGATCAAGTCCATGAAGAAAGTGGCAGGTACCTTGAAGTTGGACCAAGCACAATTCCGTGAATTGGAAGCTTTCTCCAAGTTTGGTTCTGACCTTGATGCTTCTACCAAGCGTACGATCGAGCGTGGTCGTCGTAACCAAGAGATCTTGAAGCAAGCACAGTATGCGCCTGTTTCTGTAGCAAATCAGGTTGCCATCATCTATGCATCTACCAAAGGTTTGATGGATTTGGTTCCAGTTGAAAAAGCGAGAGCTTTTGAAAAGGAGTTCTACCTCTTATTGGAAGCCTCTTATCCTGAAGCAATACAATTGATTCTAAAAGGTGATATCGACGGTGCTGGCAAAATTCTTGCTACTGCAGCCGCTGAACTAGCACCTAAGTACGCGAAGTAAATTCTATTAATTCCCTGCCGGCTTGCTGGCAGGGCTTGTTATACGCACAAAGCAATCTCTGATGGCTAACCTCAAGGAAGTAAAACAACGAATAAATTCGGTCATGTCGACGCAGCAGATCACGAAAGCCATGAAAATGGTTTCGGCTGCTAAGTTGAGAAGAGCGCAAGAAAAGATCGTTCAGATGCGTCCTTATTCACAAAAGCTGACTGCAATCCTCAACAATGTATCCTCAGCTTCTGAAGGGGATGAAGACATTGTTTTTGCAGTGAAGCGTGAGATGAAGAAGGTACTTTTAGTTCCTGTAACTTCAGATAAAGGACTTTGCGGCGCATTCAATACCAACATCATCAAGGCGACTAACACCGCCATCAACCACCAATTTTCGGGTGCGGAAATCAGCATCTTGCCGATTGGAAAGAAGTCCTACGAATACTATAAAAAATCGGATTACCACTTGATTGACACCTATTTTGGGGTGTTCCAACAGCTAAGTTTTGAGGCTGTAAAAGAAGCGGCTTCCTTTGCCATGAATGGGTTCTTAGCAGGTGACTACGACCAAGTATTTCTGGTTTTCAACGAATTCAAGAACGTGGCGACTCAGGAGATTCGCGTAGAGCAGTTTTTACCCATGGCGGCTTCAGCGTCAGATCAGGTAACTACCGCTGAAACAGACTACTTGCTTGAGCCTTCACGTACCTACATCATTGAGGAATTGGTTCCTATTTCTTTAAGAATTCAATTTTACAAAGCTGTTTTGGAATCCAATGCCTCAGAGCATGGAGCGCGAATGACAGCCATGGATAAGGCTACTGAAAATGCAGGTGAACTCCTAAAAGAGCTGAAGTTGATGTACAACCGTACGCGTCAGGCAGCTATCACCAACGAAATTCTTGAGATTGTAGCGGGTGCCAATGCACTTGCTGGAAAGTAATTTCTCTCATACACTAAAAAACCACAGCTTTGAAAAAAGCTGTGGTTTTTTGTTTTTAGGAGGGGAGGTGAATTACATCCGTATCCTTCTACTGATGACGCGGGCCATGATTCCTAGTCCCTCTGCATTGGGATGCACCCCATCTGGCAATAGCTCTGCGCGATCCATAAAGGGCGTGTATAGGTCGATGACTTCAGCGCCGGACTTTTGGATAATTTCAAACAGCATCAAACGCTGCTCATTGTTCATCACGTCTGGTGTAATTCCAAAATTCACGCGGGTCACGGGCACCGGTAGGATCACGTATACTTTGCCATCTTTGGGCATGTGGTCTCGGAATTCCGCAATGAGATCTAGGTAATCTTGTACAAACTCGGCTTTATGGGCCCAGTTTTGAGGTTTGGAGTCGTTGGTGCCTAATTTGATAACCACGACATCTGGACGGAATTCTTTTACTTGTTGAAATTGAGGCTCATTCCAGTACGGAAAATCCCCTTTCTTCAAAAGTGTGCGGCCACTCACTCCAAAATTCTTTACCTCATAAGCATTTCCCAGAATTTGGCCTACTTGCAAGGGAAAAGATCCAGGGTTTTCTCTTCCTGGTCCTTGGGTGATGCTATTGCCTACAAAAGCAATTTTAATGGGTTCCTGTGCTATCGAAAGAAATGGGAGAAGGAGGAGTGCAATGAGGCTGAAGTAGGTTTTCATGAGAAAGGGTTTTTGGGTCAACTGAATAGAATGGTTAGGCTCAATTTGTTTAAATGTAGAAAAACTTACCTAAAAATCCACAATACATTGGGCACTGTGCTGCGATGGATTTAAATTTAGGCGATGAGTAAACTGATTCGACTCCAACAACTTTTTTCTTGGCTTTCCTTGGATGTGGTCTTTGGTGCAATGGCAAGCATGTATTTTTTTCAAGAACTTTTTCATGTAGCCTTGGAATGGCCCATTTTTATCCTCCTGGGACTTGCTGTGTGGACCATTTACAGCCTAGACCATTTGCTGGATGCAAGGCAAAGTAAGGGGAGTAGTTCTCCTCGGAGAGTCTTTTACAAACAAAATAAGCTTTTTCTTTCCCTTGGCATCCTTGTAGCTGTAGTTGCTGGCCTAGCTGGAGCCTTTTACTGGTTGGGATGGGATAAAGAGATGCGGCTGACCTTGGTACTCGCACTTGCGATGGGAGGCTGTCGCTGGGCTATTCAAAAATTAGGCCCCGTCATCCTGAAAGAGGTATCCATTGCTTTGTTCTACGTGGTCGGAAGTTTATGGCTCCCAATACTCCGTTCTGAGGCCCAGGATTTGTCCTGGCAAGCCCTGGCATTTGCAACTGTATTTTTTGGGTTGGCCTTGCTCAACCTCTGGATGCTTTCCTTTTTGGATCGCGAAGAAGACCGACAGGATGGATTTATTACTATTGCAATACTTCTCCCTCCAATTCAAATGATCCAATGGATTCGTAAACTTGCATCCCTAGGGATTTTTGGGACCATGGCTTCTTTCATTTTGTTGCCCTCTTTTTACCGACCATTTTCTTGCGTCCTACTCCTCGTGTTCTTGGTCCACTACTTGACTTTTTTTCAATCCCAACTACCGGTAACACAAAAAAGGCAACGGATGGAAATCTCCTTTTGGATTCCTTGGCTGCTACTCTGGATTTAGGGGTTTCCTGGATTTCCAGTTGCGGGATCAAACCGTACAAACAAGGCCAACCAAATGGATCGGCTCAAGCGGAAGCTGAGGGGTAGGCTTAGCAGCACGATACCCACAAGTAATCCAAGAAGCAAGAACAAAGAATAGCTGGGGTATACCAGAGTAAGCGTGATCCAAGAAGCAATAAAAAGAGCAGTATTGATGCCGTAGCTGACAAACATGGCGCCAAAATAAAAGCCTGGTTCGGGTTCGAAGGATTGTTTGCAATGGGGGCAAGCCGCATGCATGGCAAATAAACTTCCCGGCCTTGAAATTCTACCAGACTGAAAAAGTGGTCCTTTTCTGCATTTAGGGCAGCGGAGCGTAAGCATACTGGAAAGCCAATTTCGTTGGGACATGGTACGGTCGATTAATTTTCTGCTTTGCGGATGACTTCCTGAATAAGACGATCAAAATAGTCCCCATTTCCGGGTCCAAACCAGTTCATCTCACGCACTTCGTGGTATTTGGCATCGTACAACTCATCTGGCGTGATGTAGCCAATGTAACTTCCATTGAATACTGTAACTACCAAATGAAACCCTTTCTCCTTGGCAAGGGCATCCCATGCTTCATAAAATACACCGGAAAGCTCCCCGCTACTCGAAATGAACAGGATATTTCCCACTTGGGTAATGTCCAGGTAGGCAGGGACCTCACCGAGTAGGGATCGAAAAAGCCAGGGGCGCAGGCGCAAGTTTGTGGTAACGCGAAGTTGGGGTTCTCCTAATTGGATATCCACTTTCGACATGCGAAGTAAGGATTCTCCTTGCAAGGCAACTTGACTGGTATCTGCGCTGAGTCTTGTTGAAATGGCTTGGGCATAGGCACCCACTAATTCTGGGGTATTGCCTTCTGCCATCGGTCGGTGACTTCCTACCGTGCCCGCCGCAAATAGTGCAAAATCAACTTTATCCTCCTCCAAGTATTCGGTGAGGTAGGCGGGGTAATCTCCGGAAAGTCCCATAAACTTGGAGCTCATGGCTGTGGCATGTGCCGAGTAGGTAAGGAGGGTAGCATTCTTACCATCCTTTCGTTTGAGCTGCATTTGGCGGACAAAAGGATCGATAGGTCCGTCTTTGATAAAACGATTAGAAACTAAATCCGGAACACTGGTTTTTTTGTAGGAGATACTCACCGTGTCTTGGTTGGCGAGGGCCGTTTGTAAGGCACGAACAGACCCAGCAACCAATTGCTCAACCACCTGCTCGTCGTAGCCCCCAAAGGCAAGAGAACCTGCGAGTCCAGGCATGTATCCCCCCATGCCGGAATGGGTATGGGTAGCGGTGAAAATTAATTGATCTAGAGATATCCCTGCTTGACGGACGCCTACCCGTACTTTTTCTGCCAGCCCGGGATGCACAATCAGCAATTCATAATTGAGCCAGGCAATGGTGGATTTTCCATTGCTGAGACTCAAAGCCTTGACATGGCTGGAATCCTGAACAAAGGTGTAAGGGCCTCGCGGGGAGTAGCCTACGAGTTCCGCAGGCTGGTCTGGGGTGCCATTGATTGTTGCCCATCCTGCTAGCCAGTAGTTGGAGGTGCTACTGCTCCAGGTGCTGCTGTCTAGGTCTGCAAAAGTGCTTTGGTAGGAAGAACGATCATGAACAGGGCTTCGGTCTACTGTAGTGAGCGTGGCTATTCCCAGGAGGAGAAGAATTCCTATTACCCAAGCAAATACACGTAAGGTCCGAAGCATAGAAGTAGGTAAAAATTGATCCGAAGCACAATTGTGCTTCTTCGGGTCTAGTATTCGAAGGTACCGTAGGCGCCTTGAAGCGTTACTTTTTTGCCGTTATGGGGTTCTACACGACCAATGATTTGTGCTTCAACTCCATAGGATTCGGCGATATCGATGATTTCTTCGGCATAGCGCTCGTCTAGGTACACTTCCATTCTGTGGCCCATGTTGAACACCTTGTACATTTCTTTCCAATCCGTACCACTCTCTTCTTGGATCACCCGAAACAAGGGAGGTGTATCAAACAGGTTGTCTTTGATGATGTGTACGTTGTCGACAAAATGAAGCACTTTAGTTTGTGCGCCTCCTGAGCAGTGCACCAAACCGTGGATATGAGGACGCATGTAATTCAATACATCTACCAGAATGGGGGCATAGGTCCGGGTAGGAGATAGAACCAGCTTTCCCATATCTACTGAAGTGCCAGGAGCAGGGTCAGTGAGCTGGTATTTTCCCGAATAAACGAGGGCTTCGGGAACGGCAGGGTCATAACTTTCTGGGTAGCGTGTTTTTAAGACTTTATTGAACACATCATGTCGAGCAGAAGTTAGCCCGTTGCTACCCATACCTCCGTTGTAGGCTGTTTCGTATTTGGCCTGTCCAAAAGATGACAAGCCTACAATGACATCGCCTGCTTGAATGCGGTCATTGGAAATGATATCCTCTCGTCGCATGCGGCAAGTTACCGTGCTGTCCACAATTACGGTACGCACCAAGTCACCCACATCGGCTGTTTCTCCACCAGTAAGCACGATATTGACCCCATGGTCTCTCAGCATTTGCAGCACTTCTTCAGTGCCTTCGATGATGGCTGAAATGACCTCTCCAGGGATCAAGTTTTTATTTCTACCGATGGTGGAGGAAACCAGAATGTTGGTGGTGGCTCCCACGCAAAGTAGGTCATCCGTATTCATGATGATGGCATCCTGCGCAATACCCTTCCAGACGCTCAAGTCACCTGTTTCCTTCCAATACAGGTAGGCCAAGGAAGATTTGGTCCCAGCCCCGTCCGCATGCATGATGTTGCAGTACTCGGGGTCGTTGCCCAAGGTATCTTCTACAATTTTGCAAAAGGCTTTTGGAAAAAGGCCCTTGTCCAACTTGGAGATGGCTTGGTGTACGTCTTCTTTGGATGCGGAAACTCCGCGCTGCAGGTAGCGCTCGTTCATGGAGAGTGAAGATTTTGGTTGTTCAAAGGTAACCAATTGCAAAATTGAATGATTGAAAAAGTTAAAATTTGTCTCTCTTAGAGTGCCGGAATTAAGCCGGAATTTTTCTCTTTTTAGGGATCTCTTTGGCAAACAAAAAAGCCAGGATTTTCCTGGCTTTTGACTTTTTAGAATCCGGAAAATTTATTTCTTTCCAACCAAAATAAGGTCTTCTTGAGGGGTAATCAGGTAAGTGGCTCCATTTTCATTCACCACGGCCATTTCTTCCACAGAGATGGTTTTTTCAGTTCCATCAGCCTGCTTCCAGCAGTGAAATCCGTCGAAGGCAAATGTCATCCCTTTTTTCAGGAGTTTCTGTGCTGCAGGTCGTGGTGTAGGAATGCGTGCGCCTCCTAGATTTGGTCCCACATCGTGCGCCACATAGCCTACCGGGTGGCCGGTGCTCCAGGGCACATACAAGGATCCATTGGCATCCATTAGATCGCGTTGGGCTCGGTCTACATCTTCTCCCTTTACGCCAGGCTTCATGGCTGCAAGCGCAATGCGGCTACCGGCTTTTCCATTTTCCCAGTAGGTCTGTATGTCCTTGGGAGCGCTAGTTTCCCCTTCTTTCAATACATAGGCGAATCGCTGAATGTCACTCACCCAGATGCCGTAAAGTTTCACTCCAAAGTCCGTTTGGATCACATCTCCGGGTTGAATGATCTTTTCGGTTGCATGTGAATGGCCACGGTCAGGACCTGAGTTGACATTCGGGTTTTGGTCAGGATGCCAAGCATCCGTCACGCCATATTCTGCCATCTTGGCTTTCAAAAATTTAGCTACGTCTGCGTCGGTGGTTTTGCCAGGGATAATCGTGGCATAGGCTTCCTCTTGGAAATCAGAGGCGAGTTGTGCCGCTTTCTTGAGGATTTCTACCTCTTCAGGGAGCTTGATGGAAAGCCACTCGTACACGAGCTCCTCGGAGGAAACGAGTTTGTTTTTGTCACTACCCATCAAGGCAATTAATTCCTCGTGTTGGCTATGGGTGAGTCCATCGGCCATTTCGTTGCTTGCGGAGGAATTGATCGCCACCGTTGGGAATCCTTTTTCCTTGATGAAAGCAACGGCTTTAGCCACTGCTGACACTCCTCTTGGGATTCGCTCTACCTTTTCATGGATGGCGAGGTCTTCGAGGGCTTTGGCTTCTCCTTCTGGCGAAAATGCAAGGGAGTGAAAGCCCGATTCATCCGTGTAAAAAAGGAATGCTGCAGTGCCACTTGCATTTTCACCACCCACATGCGTTGCAATGGGGTCGTTGTAATTTTCACGGCAGATGACTAGCCAGCTGGTCACATTTGCATTTTTCAATGCTTCTGGCAGCAGGCTGTTGATGCGTTTTTTGCGAATCTCAGGCCAAGGATTATCTCCCCAATAGGCGAGGGGATCAATTTTTTCATTTCCGGAATCCGTTTTGGTAGCAGGGGTGCATGCCCAACCAAGGAGAACTAGTCCGATTAGGAGAAAAGTATGTTTCATAGGGGTTGCAATTTGTCTGGTAAATTAATTAGATTTTTGCAGAGTAATGGGTTAGTTTTTTTCTTCCTTGCGCTTTCTTTAAAAAAATGAAAGCATAAAAATCTTTTATTTTGAACAAAATTATAGTTAAAGCGTGTTATCAGCAGATTAGTAAAGCCTCGATCCAGTAATGAAAATAGGAATTGTTTGTTACCCTACCTTCGGAGGTAGTGGAGTGGTAGCCACTGAATTGGGCAAAGGACTTGCGAAAGTGGGCCATGAAGTACATTTTATAACCTACAAGCAGCCCATGCGGCTGGATTTTTTTAGCGAAAACCTATTCTACCACGAGGTTGACATTAAGAGTTACCCCTTATTTGAGTTTGCTCCCTACGAACTGGCACTTGCCAGTAAAATGGTGAGTGTGGTTAAGTATGAAAAATTGGACTTGCTGCACGTGCATTATGCCATTCCGCATGCTTCCTCCGCCTACATGGCCAAGCAAATACTCAAAACCCATGGCATTTCAATTCCTGTAGTGACGACCCTTCACGGTACAGACATCACCTTGGTTGGAAAAGATCCGAGTTACGAACCGGTAGTAACTTTTTCAATTAACGAATCTGATGGGGTTACGGCAGTTTCAGAGGATTTGAAAAAGGAAACCTATGCTTACTTCGACATCAAGCGAGACATCGAAGTGATCCCCAATTTTATTGATTTGGAGCGCTTCAAAAAGCAGCGAAAGGAGCATTTTAAACTGGCCATTTGTCCCAATGGGGAAATGCTTTTGGTACATACCTCCAATTTCCGAAAGGTAAAGCGAGTAGAGGATGTCATTCATGTGTTTTACAATGTGCGTAAGGAGATTCCCGCCAAATTGCTTTTGGTAGGAGATGGGCCTGAGCGGGATAAAATGGAGCGTCTCTGTCGTACGCTAGGTACCTGCGAAGACATCCGTTTCTTGGGTAAATTGGAGGCAGTCGAAGAGGTGTTGTCTGTGGCAGATCTATTTTTGATGCCTTCTGAAAAAGAAAGCTTTGGACTTGCAGCTTTGGAGGCGATGGCCTGTGAAGTTCCCGTATTGTCTTCCAATGCAGGGGGGATTCCAGAGCTCAACTTGGATGGAATTACAGGCTTTGCCTGCGAGGTTGGTGATGTGGAGGATATGACCAAAAAAGCTTTGTTTATTTTAGACAAGGCCAATTTGCCAGGATTTAAAGAGCGGGCTTTGGCGCGAGCCAAAGAATTTGACATTGACCAGATCCTTCCGATGTATGAGGAGTATTACCGAAAAACTATTGCGCTGACAGAAAGTGAAAAAAAGATGATTTAAGTCATCGCCAATAAAAAAAATTAAAAAAAGTAAACCCTTATTTTTGCAGGATAGTTAAAAGCAGTAGCATACTTCAATTTTTTACAACTACCTAAACCACTGTTTGCCATGAAAAAGATTGGGAGATTAGATCGTCCAGACAATTACGGTTCTGCTCAGATTTTTTCTAATCCTGTTCTTGAACGCATTTCAAGAACACATATTTCCATTCCCATTATCCTGTTTTTGGCTATTTCCTCCGTATCTCTATTTTACGGTGTGACGGCAACTTCGATACCCCTTGGTTTTGGATTGGTAGTGGCAGTGCTGGGGATAGTTGCTTTTACCTTTGTGGAATACATGATGCACAAGCATTTTTTCCACATGGAGCCCGACACACCCATCAAGGATAAATTGCAGTATGGTATCCATGGCGTACACCACGATTACCCTAGAGACAAGGACCGCTTGGCGATGCCTCCCTTTGTAAGTGCCGCCTATGCTGCGATTTTGCACTTGGTATTCACCCTGTTGATGGGGGATTTTGCCCTCTATTTTTTGCCTGGATTTCTAGTAGGATACTCCGGGTATTTAGGAGTTCATTATGTAGTGCATGTTTACAACCCACCTAAAAATTTTTTCAAGGTCTTGTGGGTTCACCATGCCATACACCACTACAAAAATCCAGACTCAGCTTTTGGTGTGAGTTCACCCCTTTGGGATTACCTTTTGGGCACACTACCTAAAAAAGAATAAACAAACCTCCGAAAAGGAGGTTTTTTCTTTAATTCCGATTTCGGGAATTGGGGATTCGTTGTGTGCAATCAAAAAGTTCCTCACTAGTTAGTTTAAGGCATGAAGAAAGTTTCAATTATCGGTTTGGGATGGCTCGGCGAGGCTACTGGTTTGCTTTTGCAAAGCCTGGGTTACCAGGTTCTTGGGTCATCTACCCGTCCAGAAAAAGTGGAAACTCTTCGTAAAAGAGGACTGGATGCAATTCACTTTGCCCTAAGCCCAGATCCCGAGGGAACTGGTTATCAACGACTTTTTGATTCGGAGATTTTGGTAGTAACTCTTCCTCCTCGAAGTAGGCAGGGGGATGGGAAGCTTTACCTACAGCAGCTTTCTTCCTTACGAGAGTTGATTGCAGGATCATCCGTGAAGCAACTGATTTTTATCTCTAGCACAGGAATCTACCCCAATGAAAGCAAATCCACGCCCTACACCGAGGAGGAACCGATTAGCGCAAGTAATGCGGGAAATTCGGTCTTGCATCAAGCGGAAGTCTTGATGAAGTCTCCGTCAAATTATCAATTGACGGTGTTGCGCATGGGAGGATTGATGGGTGCAGATCGGATTCCAGGAACTTACTTTTCTGTAAAGGAGCAGGTCGTTGGGCATACCCGAGTCAACTTTATCCATCAAGCAGATGCCGCAGGGATGATTGCTTGGGTGATTGATCAGGGGCTTTGGAATCAAACCTTCAATGGGGTAGCGCCTGAGCATCCTTTGCGAAGAGAGGTTTATGCAAAAAACTCGAGCACTTTAGGGATCCTTCCTCCAGCAAGCTATC
>JBILBQ010000018.1:0-39261 GCA_044353615.1 Algoriphagus sp.
CCAGCAAATCGGCCAAGGGTGTTAAACCAATTATTCATGGATGTTGAGTTTGTGAAGAGGTGCTAGAAGTGGAGAAGTCAACAGCTAGGATCATGCAGTGGTAGGGTAATAAAAAGGAAGGAGGGAGAAGATAAAGTTGACTAATTCTCTTGGGTAGAAGTAAGCATGTTCGTGCTTACCAGCCTCCATTTGTTATAGTTCTAAAACTTTATTTAACATAATATAAATTATACAACATATAAACCATCAAATACGCTCAATTCAGCTATTCTCTTGATTTCAATACTCCAACATAATAATCAGGATCCACTACGAGAACTTGTACAGGAGCTCCCACTAGATTCTGCCAAGAAGTTTTTGGTTGCAGTCTCTTTGTACTTCCATCAAACAATACATCTACGGGCATATCAAAATCTTTCACTGCACTGATCCATCGGTAATGCAGCGCCCCATCTTGCTGGTAATACTCGAAGATGGGAATACGAGCATCACGCAAGTACTGGTCAAACACCTTTGCCAAATTCAATCCCATCTGTTTGGAGATGTAGGATTCCACCTGAGCTGTAGTTACGGTCTGGTGGTAGAATGTTTCATTCAATCCACGTAAGATCTGTCTCCATTTCTCATCGTCTTGTAAGATTTGACGAAGCATGTTCAAAAGATTGCCTCCCTTGTAGTACATATCCCCAGATCCACGCTGATTGACTCCATAGTCTCCGATAATGGGCTTATCGTTCACGATATTCATTCGTGTGCCCCGCACATAGGCTTGACCTGCTTCTTTTCCGTAATGGTAGTCGAGAAACAAGCTTTCTGAATAATTTGTGAAGCTTTCGTGGATCCACATGTCGGCTTCATCTTTATACGTAATGTTGTTGGCAAACCATTCGTGACCGGCTTCGTGGATGATGATAAAGTCAAACTTCATTCCCCAACCTGTACCACTAAGGTCTCTGCCACGGTATCCATTTTGGTAACCGTTGCCGTAGGTCACCGAACTTTGGTGTTCCATGCCCAAATAAGGTGCTTCCACCAACTTAAATCCATCTTCGTAAAATGGATACGGCCCAAACCAATGTTCGAAGGCTTGCATCATGCGTTTGGCATCTTGAAAATGAACTTTTGCCTTCTCTAAATTCTCTCGCAAGACAAAGTAATCCATATCAAGCGTGCCTTTTTCGCCAGCATATTTCTCACCAAACTGCACGTAATCGCCTACATTGATATTCACACCATAGTCATTGATGGGATTGATCACCTTCCAGTGAAAGGTATCTGTGTCTTTGCCCATTTCAATTTCAACCAAACGGCCGTTTGAAATATCCATCAATCCTTTAGGCACCGTGACATGCATGTCCAAACTATCAACCTCGTCCGCAGGATGGTCTTTTAAAGGCCACCAAATGCTGGATCCGATACCTTGGTTGGAAGATGCGATAAAATCTAGCCCTTTTGAATCCTTCTGCCAGGTAATTCCTCCATCCCAAGGTGGACGAACAGCCTCTTTGGGAATCCCTTCATACTGCACAACAAGCTCTTCTAAGGCTCCAGGAACTTGTTTTTTGGCTAAGGTTACCCAATATACTGCTCCTTCTCTTCTATAAGCAAGGGACTCCCCTCCTTGTGTAATGGAGGTAATGGCTAGGGGTTCTTGGAGGTCTAATTGTAAAAGCTTCGCTTCATTTACTACCTGATAACTTATTTTATTTGAGCCTTTTATGGATTTTTTGGATGGATTAATCTCTACACTTAAATCATAGTGTTTGAGGTCCCACCAAGTTCGTTCTGGGCCGAGTCTTCCCCGCAAGCTATCTGCGCGGCTGTATTGTGCTACTGCGGAACTGGACAGGAGCAAAAAGGAACTAAGTGCTACTGCTAGGATATAGTGGGTAAATTTTAAGTTCATAAACTTGAAAATTGGGTTGAATTACCGTCCTCCTGGTGGACAGTAGGTTTTTAAGAAATTGGTGTACACCATTCGCAAGTGAGCTGAAGTTCCTTCTCCTTCACCGATGCCATGGGAGCGGTTGGGATAAGGCATAAATTGAAATTGCTTGCCATGCTTGATCAATTCGTTGATCAGCATTTCGGCATTCGCATAATGTACGTTGTCATCTCCCGTTCCATGAATGTACAAGAGATTGCCTTGCAAGTTTTTGGCATGCGTGATGGGTGATCCTGCCACAAAATCTTCCAAGTTTTCCTGCGGAAGTCCCATGTATCGCTCCTGATAAATATTGTCGTAGGTCAGTTGATTGGCTACTGCAGCTAGGGAAATGCCCGTTTGGAAGAGTCCAGGGTATTGGAAAAGAAGGTTTAGTGTAGCTGATCCTCCCCCACTGTGTCCCCATACCGCCATGCGGGTTGGGTCTACAAAATCCCATTGGCTGATCTGTTTTGCTGCCTCTGCCTGGTCTGAAATATTCAAACGTCCAATTTTACGGTAAATACTTTTTCGCCAAGCACGACCTTTGGGAGCAGGTGTACCTCGATTGTCGATGGAGATGTAGATATACCCATCGGCTGCCATATCTCCCTGGTAGTTGCGGTTTCGCCCTACCCCAAAGTTGTCTTTCACATTGGCACCCCAAGGCTCTGTGTACACCATAAACAAGACTGGGTACTTCTTGGTGGCATCAAAATTCTTGGGCTTGACCATCCATCCGTCCATCTCAGTACCGTCTGCGGTGTTGATTTTAAAGAACTCTACGGCTTTTTCGCCTTGGTTCTTGGGCAACTTGGATGCGATGCTCTGACTGGCATCTAATGCCTGGTGCTTGGGAAGGCTGATCCATTCGCTCGCAGGCCGGGTGTAGCTGTTGGAAAACTGGTGCATGCCATACTTTCCATTGGGTGAGATCACATAGGAATGGGTTCCGGGCAGATCTGCAGGGGTTACCCGTTCTGGAATTCCCTTTCCATCCAATTTGGCCTTGTACAAGTATTTCTGGGTAGCATTGTCTGGGGAAGCATGAAAATAGAGTAGATTTTCTTTCTCATTGAAATGCAAGAGGTTGATCACATCGTAATTTCCATGGGTCACAGGTGTGACTTTCCCCGTCAAATCAATCCTATACAGGTGTCTCCAACCATCCTTCTCACTAAACCATAGGAATTCCTTTCCTGCATTGATCCACTTAAACTCATGTCTGTAGGTCAGCCCATAGGTATTTTCCCAGCTGGACAGCACGTCTATCCAAGTCTCGTCTTGCTCTTCAAAAATGAGCTTGGATGTATTCTCTTTTACCTGGATGTTAAAGATTTTGCTGTGGTTTTGCTTGCGATTGAGCTGCTGAACCAAGAGCTGTTCCGCGGAATTCCACTCCATTCGAGGCAAGTAATGTTGCTGTGGATCCCCTGGAATGTTCAACCAAGTGAGTTTTTGGCCGGCTAGTTCAATGACTCCAATTTTCGCTGGTGATGGAGACTCACCTACTTTGGGGTATTCTACTGGGATAATTTGAGAATAGATGGAATCGGTGGTATTGATCATGAAGTAATCACGAATCTGATTCGCATCGATTTGCCAAAAAGCAATGCGCTTGCTGTCTGGGCTCCATTGGAAACCATCTCTACAGGCAAACTCTTCTTCATAGGCCCAGTCAAAGGTGCCGTTGATCAATTTGCGGTTGCCATCTTTGGTTAAAGGGGTAATCTGACCTGTAGTCAAGTTCTCCGTGTACAGATTGAATTCGCTCACATAGGCCACTTGCGATCCATCTGGGGAAATTTTTGCAAAACGAAGTGAGCTTTCAGGCAAGGTCTTTCCAACTTGCTTGAGTTGGCCAGTTTCCAATTCATACACCCAATAATCCCCTTGGGTCTGCAAGCGCCAAACACTTTTAGTATTTGTGTAGAGTAGCAGCTTTTTTTCATCCTGCGAAAAAGTGAAATCCGTGATGGAAAGTGGTTCTTGACCTTTTGGAGTCAGTTGAGCTGCTGAAAGAATCCGCTGCCCTTCACTACTAGGAAGCGTATATTTAAAAATTTCATTCTTTACAGCCGAATAGTAGGTACTCCCCTCCTTTCCCCATTTGATTTCTTGTGCAATTGAATTGGTTATGATAGCGAAGAGTCCAAAAAATAGACTGAGTGCGAAAGCATGTTTTTTCATGGGATATGGGTATTGAATTAGGGCTAAATACTTGAAAAAAAAGGACAATTCAAGACCTTTCATCCAAAATATCATCCAGTCGGTACTGGTAATCGTATTGAAGATCTTCATGTAGCGCAGCTATCCCCTGCTGAATTTTCTTCACCTGCATGTCAAACAGGTGCTTGATGATGGGATGCTGGAATTTTAGGTACCCGTATCGCTGAAGCTGCTCACAGAAATAAAGCAGCAACTCTACCTGATCCTCTTTTTTCTTGGATAGCTTGAGGCTTTTATTCAGCTTTCTGCGAATTGTTTGTGCTGACTTTTTAGCAAAAAAATAGGTTTTGGTATTTGCCGTTTGAAACAACTCCTCCAATTCCTCTTTCACTGTATCCACAAAAAGGGCTGGTTGATCTCGCTCGTGGAGCTTAAAATGTAAAAAAGCCTTATTGTCACGACTAAATTTGCTGAGGTCAATCAATAAGCCTACTAACTCCTTTTCATCGAGGTAGTTGAGTTCTTTTTTGAGTTCGGCCAGTGCGGGAATTTTCATATAAAATCAGGGCAATCCTGTAGGAATTTTGAGGTCTACGATCAAATTTTGAGTAAAATTTCCAGACAAACTAAACAATTGTTGAATGGATACGACTTTATCAATAAATTTAAGGCAATAAGTAACTTAAGAGATGGAAGCGTACGGAAAGATATTATTGATTGCCATGCCAGCATTTTTTGTGTTGGTGTTATTAGAAAAAGCCTGGGGCTTGTTTAAAGGCCACGATACCGTGCCGGTGTCGGACATGGTGGCCAGCTTAAGTTCTGGGATTACCAATGTCACCAAAGACGTCTTGGGACTCAGTGTAGCGGTGATATCCTACCAATGGCTTTACGCTCAGTTTGGGTTTTTCGAAATTCAAGCAACTTGGTTGGTGTATGTGCTCGCTTTTTTTGCCCTAGACTTCGCGGGTTACTGGACTCACAGAATCGCCCACGAGTACAATATCTTTTGGAACAACCACATCGTGCACCATTCCTCCGAAGAGTTTAACCTCGCATGTGCACTTCGTCAAAGCATTTCCTCGATATTCAAAATCTTCACTGTCTTCTTGTTGCCCGCTGCACTCCTTGGTATCCCTCCCGAGGTAATTGGAATTGTAGCCCCACTCCACCTTTTTGCCCAGTTTTGGTACCATACGCAGCACATCCGCTCCATGGGTGTTCTCGAAAAAATCATCGTTACGCCTGCCCACCACCGGGTACACCACGCGATCAACCCAGAATACTTGGACAAGAATTATGGTCAGATCTTTATTTTCTGGGACAAGTGGTTTGGAACCTTTCAAGAAGAGCGGAAAGATATTCCTGCGGTGTATGGGGTTACTCGTCCCGTGCAAACCTGGAATCCGATCAAAATTAACTTCATGCACCTCTGGCTGCTAATAACCGATGCTTGGAGAGCCAGAAACTGGATGGATAAGCTGAAAATTTGGTTTATGCCTCTCGGCTGGCGTCCTAGCGATGTGGAAGAAAAGTATCCAGTAGCCAAAATCCAGGATGTCTATCATTTTGAAAAATACAACCCTACCCTAACTTCTGGAATGCGAATCTGGAGCTTTGGGCAACTCATCGTACTACTCCTGCTTTTAAGTTACTTGTTTGGAAATTTAGCTGCAATCGGTGCGCCTGGGATATTCTTCTATGGCGGATTCGTATTTCTAACTGTATTTGCCTACACCGAATTGATGGATAGAAATCCTAATGCTTGGCTTTGGGAGCTTTTAAAGACTTGTTATGCCCTGTATTTCATCGTGACTACAGGTGATTGGTTTGGAATACAAACGATCCTGCCTGGATCCGTTTATGCGATGGTGGCTTATCTTTTGGTATCTACCCTATTCTCTTTCTTATTTTCCCTTCAAAAACTCTCCCCAAAATCTGAATCCAGCCCGGGCATGACCGCATGAAAGAGTTGATTCAACTGGTGGCAGGCTACGAACAGGCCAAGGCGGAAGGAAAAGCCATGGCATTAGCCACGGTAGTGCAGGTAGATGGCTCTGCCTATCGCCGTCCAGGAGCTCGCATGTTGGTAACAGAAGAAGGACGCCTCACGGGTGCAATCAGCGGGGGATGTTTGGAGGGAGATGCGCTTCGAAAGGCGCAGACGGTGATTTTTCAGCAGAAGCCCATGCTTGTCACCTACGATACCACTGACGAGGACGATCAAAAATTTGGCGTAGGATTGGGTTGCAACGGCATCATTCACCTGCTGATTGAGCCCATCGCTCTGGATCGAGCGGATCACCCCATCGAATTGATCAAAGAAGCCTTAAGCCGAAGAGAAATGGCCCTTTTGGTGACTATTTTCTCCCTAAAAGCAGCCAAATTCGAGCAAATTGGGACGGTTTACCTCCGGCAGGGAAATCATGAATTCGGTTCCTTTCAAAAAATCACTTCTGATTTCCGAGCTGCCATTGCCAAAGAAGTAGCTGGATTTGATCAGCATACCAATCGGATTCACTGTTTTACCGAATTGGATTCCCTATCCGTATTTTTTGAGTTGATCCCCCCTCCTGTTCGCGTCCTCTTGTTTGGTGCTGGCAACGATGCCTTGCCTGTGGCGCAATTGGCAGAGATCTTGGGCTATGAGCTTCACCTCATTGACGGTAGAAAAGCTTTAGCCACTCCTACCCGATTCCCAAGTGCTTCCAAAATCATCCAAGGCCCTGCCGATGAGGTGGTCGAGCAGCTAGAAACCGACCTGCATACAGTAGCGCTGTTGATGACCCATAATTTTGACTACGAACTGCGAGTTCTCGAAGAATTGACTACACGAATGCTTCCTTACATCGGCATTTTGGGTCCAAAGCGAAAGACAGACAAGTTGATTCACCGTCTAGAAGAAAAAGGGATTCAAGTGTTTCGAGATGCTCTTTATGCTCCAATTGGGCTTGATTTGGGTGCCGAAACCTCAGAAGAAATAGCGCTCTCCATTTTTGCTGAAATTGCTGCCGTCCTTCGCAAGAAACCCGCAGGATCTCTTCGGGACAAGCAAGGTCCTATTCACGAGGTAGGCGGATGAAAACAGGAATCATTCTTTTGGCTGCTGGTTCATCTTCTCGTTTGGGTAGAGCCAAGCAACTTATTGAATTTCAGGGTAAAGTCTTAATTCAAAAAGCTATTGATGAAGCCAATAAGTGCCAAGCTGATTGCTTGGTGGTGGTGCTTGGATCCAATCCTGAACTGATACAAACTGGCTTTGAATCTTCGAGTGCTCCCTTTATTATCAATTCGGATTGGCAACAGGGAATGTCTTCCAGCATGAAGGCAGGGCTTCGTTTTTTGATGGAAAAGGAAGAAATCGATCAAGTTCTCTTGATGTTGTGCGATCAACCTTTTGTGGATGCTTCCCTCCTAAATCAATTGATTAACGCAAAGAAGACATCGGACAAGGGAATCGTTGCTGCTGCTTATTCCAATACTTTGGGGGTACCGGCACTTTTCGATAGGCGTTACTTTGAGGAGTTATTGCAATTGAACGGATCTGAAGGGGCCAAGAAAGTGATTTTTAAACATCAAGTAGAGGTCCATACGCTTGATTTCCCGCTTGGAGCAGTGGATTTGGATACAGAAGAGGATGTAAACCAATTCCTCATTCGATATCCGCAAAAAAATCTTCCAAATCCAAGCTAAACCCTTCCAATACCTTGGAATGGAGCACATCGCCCGAGGTCATCAATTTGGAAGGAATGTACTGGCCATTTACAAGGATGTAAGGTGTGATATTCTGGTAATCTGGATGGATTACCCAATATTCAGCTACTCCATGCGATTCATAGAGCTGGTATTTAAACTTCAGTTCGGTTTTGGTATTTCCAGGGGAAAGAATCTCCACAATCAAATCTGGAGCTCCGAGACAGCCTCTTTCGTCCAATTTTTCAGGATTGCAGATCACACAAATGTCCGGCTGAACCACATTAAAAATTTGATGATCTTCCTTGGAATCTTTGGGAAATCGAACATCAAAAGGAGCAGCATAAACCTCACAGCGTTTTCCTTCCAAAAATTGATAGAGTTTGGCTGCAAGTTTTACAGAAACTCGTTGATGTAATCGTTTGGGTGCTGCCGCAGTTTTTTTGAAAATTTTGCCGTTAATCAACTCCACCACTTCTTCAAACTGCCAAGTCAAATAGTCCGCATAGGAATACTTGCCGTAGGAAGCATCTGGTTCTTCGACTAAATCTGGTTTTTTGGGATCCATTCTTTAATTTAAGGATAATGAATTGATTTCCAATTGATTTACATCCTAAATAACCTTGAATTCTATTTTTTTAACCGTTTCCTCAATTCCTCGAGCACCACTTTCATCTCATCACCGAGACTATGGATGGTAGCTTCAATACTTAAACAAGTGCGAATGGCAGTAAGTTAAAAAGCTCTAACAGCACGAACAGACCATGCTTCGTGTTTAACATTAGGCCACCAATTACCAGATGACCTGCCGATCAGCCAAGCTGTGGCTGGAGACGTACCCGGATTCTCAGAAGAGCTATAATACCAGTCCCCCAAAAACCCTCCAATAGCAGATCGATTTAACCACAATTTATACAATTCGTCTTTACTTGGTAAATACCAATCGGTATAACCCCCTCCTGTGTGATTTCTTGCAACGCTTGCTGCATAACTACCAGCTCCTTGAACTGTAATAATTGTATTTGTATTTGCAAGACCTGTCCCTAAAGCAGTTGCTGTTGCTCCAGTAGAGATATTAGACCCATTGTGCCACCGAATTACTACGCTATGATCTGAAATTGCTGCAATTAAACCGTGTTGAACACTGGGATCATACCCAGGGTCGCCGGATTGTAAAATATAGGCTACCTTGCCCCCTAGGTAATCATCCCCAATATTTACCAAGCCAGGTGTTGCAGCAGCAGTTCCTGTCATGTTTCTCCACATTCCACCAGAGTAAACTTCTAATTCACCTCCTATACTAGCAGGTCCACAATTAGTACAAAATACAACTAGCCCGGTTGCAGGGCTTGTAATTGCTTGCCGTTGTGCATAAGTCATTCTTGGGGGTAAAAAACCTTGTGTGGTACTAGATATATCTAATTTTGCAGATGCATTTGGAGTAGCTGTGCCAATTGCAGCATTATTTATATTAACTAAAGTTTGGTTATTTAAATTAACTGCGCCTGTTGCACCGGTATAGGGAACTCCGCCACTTACAGGCGTGGTCCAAGAAGCAAGTCCATTTGCATCCGAGGTCAATACTTTTCCTACGCCGGGTGTGCCTCCAGAAATCTTTAGCGCATTGTTTACATGTACATTTCCTTTGAGATAGATGTCCGTTCCTCCAATCGTAGTGGTATTAGACCCGTTGCCAGTAGCACTCGTGCCTATGACAATTTCATTCGAACCATTGTCCGCTAAAGGTCGGGTATCGTACCCGATTAGAATACTGCTATTTAGGGTAGTGGTATAATTTGAAGACGACCCTATACCAAAATATCGGCCAGCAAAGCCTCCTAATACGACATTATTGCTTCCAGATGTCATTCGATCAATAGCAGCAGCCCCAATGGCTGTATTTGAATTACCTGTTGTATTTCGAAATTGAGATTCATGACCAATTGATGTATTATATCTACCTATTGTGTTTGAGGCAAGTGCAAATTCCCCAACGGCGGTATTTACATCTCCAGTAGTATTATTAAGCATCGCGGATCGTCCTACAGCAGTATTATTACCGCCTGTAGTTGTATTTTTTAATGTTTCAAAGCCTACCCCAACGTTATAATTTGCGCTAGTAGCTGAATAGAGCGATTGGGATCCAATGGCTGTGTTAAATACACCTTCGGTGTTACTATAAAGTGAAAATACCCCACTTGCCGTATTATTACCTCCTGTGGTATTTGAATAAAGCGATTGGGATCCAATGGCTATATTATCAGCACCTGTGGTGTTACTATAAAGTGCATTTGCCCCGCTTGCCGTATTATAATCACCTGTGGTGTTGGAATAAAGTGCATCCCGTCCGCTTGCCACGTTATTAATCCCCGTTGTGTTTGATCCGAGTGCACGATATCCGCTTGCTGTGTTATATTCACCTGAGGTGTTAAAAAAAAGTGCAGACCATCCGCTTGCAGTATTGTAAGCACCTGTGGTATTACTATAAAGTGCAAGCGCCCCACTCGCTGTGTTTAAAAACCCCGTGGTGTTATTATAAAGTGCATCAGCACCACTTGCTGTATTATTGTGGCCCGTAGTGTTATATCGGAGTGCGCGATGTCCGCTTGCTGTGTTTTCAGGACCTGTCGTAGTAGAATAAAGTGCACGATATCCGCTTGCCGTATTTGAAACGACATTGCCATTTCCTTTCCCAACTGTCAATCCATTTACTGTTAAATCAAAGTCTCCTAAATTGACTGGACCTGTTGCGTTTGTATAAGGAACTCCTTGGGATCCACTACTTTCGATAGTAATTGCCCCACTGGCATTTGTAATTGATATTCCAGTTCCAGCTGTTAGCGTTGCTCTAGTAAATCCTGATCCATTCCCAATATCTAATTGTCCATTTGCTGGCGTGGTACTTAAACCTGTACCGCCATTTGCAACAGGTAGTGTACCTGTAACTTTACTTGTCAGATCAATCGAACCAGCAAGCATGTTATTGGTTACTTTTCCAGCACCAATGGTGGTGGAGAGTCCTCCAAGTGTAGTGGTCACATCACCTGTAAGTACCCCAGGAGTTTGAAGAGAACCATTATTTACCGTTACTATCCCTGTACCAGCTGGAGCAGGGCCTGCTGCTCCAGTAGCACCTGTTGGTCCTTGTATACCTTGTGAGCCAGCTGCCCCAGTAGAACCTGGAGCTCCTTGAGGACCCGCTTGACCGGTCAAGCCAATAGAACCCTGAGCCCCAGTACTTCCAGCTGGCCCTTGCGGACCTGTTGCTCCGGTGGGTCCAGCAGGACCAGTTAATCCAATAGGTCCTTGTAGGCCTATAGCACCAGAAAGGCCTTGAATACCTTGAGCGCCTGCTGCCCCAGTTGAACCCGTAGGCCCAGCTGGTCCGGTCAAACCTGTCAGACCCTGTGGGCCAGTTGCTCCAGTTAATCCTATCGCACCTGTGTCTCCCTTATCTCCTTTTGAACCCGGATCCCCTTTATCTCCTTTTGGACCAGGTGTGCCATTGGCAGCATACAAGGCATAAGGAACACTATTCAAGGCTATGACAGCCGGTATGCTGTAGTTAGTTCCACCTGTAGGATCGGTCTCTGTTTGGATCAGGTAGGGCCCATTCGCCCAGTCTATACTCGCAAAACTCCCTGAAAGCACAGTTCCTGTTCCAATTTCCAAACTCACCAATCCATTCGAATTGGTGGTTTCGCGGTGGGTCTCTACATATACAGCAGGTCCTGTGGCAGTACCTTTTAGCAAGGAGATTTTAATTCCCACGGGTGAGGTGGCCACTACCACGTTGTTTCCATCACGAATGACGGATTGGTAGCTGATTTGTTGTGGCACTTGAGCCCATACTACCGTCACGGTTAGAAGGAATAGTAAGGAGAGAATTACCTTTTTCATGTTTATAATTTTAAGTATCAAGTAGTACCTATCAAGTTTGTATAGGAGTTCGAATCCATACTTTGTACTTAGTACTTGGTACATTGTACATAGTTCATTTCCCTATTTTCTGATCAAATTCAATATCCCACGTCTCATTTCTCCTGTTTCAAGAATTTCAATTACCCAATAGTAAGTTCCTACTGGCATTTCCTTTCCCTTATAAGTACCATCCCAACGGAGATCTGGATTCTCTGTGTAGTAAAGTGGAATACCATCCTTTTCAAAGATAAATACGCGTACCCCTACATATGTCCGCAGGTCCGGCACACCCCAGGTTTCATTGAACCCATCCCCATTGGGTGAGAAAGTATTCGTGATCACTAAGGTTTCGAATTCAGGTCGAGTCCGGGTAATCTCAAAAAACTTGTCTAGTGTATTGCCATCTCTGTCAGTGACACGCACCACAATGGTAAAGGTGGTCTTACCCGCAGCAGGTTTTGCACTGTTCCAGTAAAGGATATTGTTCTGGATCTCAAAGTAGCTGTTGTCGTAGCCATCCCCATTTAGACTCATCACGTGGATATTATCTATTGGATCATTGACTACAAAGGCACCCACGTTGATAAAGAAGTTTGTCTTGCTGGCCTCGAAGCTATTGTTGCTGAGGGTTAGCCCAATTGGAGGAGCTTTAGGAAGTACTTGCACTTTGATCTGTGCACGCACCAGATTGTTATTCCCTATGTATGTCGGAAGGCTTAGGGCACCAAAAAGTGTATAGGTTCCACGAGCAAAAAGATTTAAGGTTGACTTATCCCAAGTAACCCCTACTTGAAAGGACTGCCCCTCAGAGAGCACAATAGTGACTTTGCTAGGAAGAATTGGGGCCTGGGCCCAGTTGGTTTGGACTAGATTTGCCTCAGTTACTGATTTTACTTGCACGAGGTCGTAGCGCTGTTGCACACCTTGAGTTTTAGTACCTACACCTACGCTATGCGAACCGTAGGCCACTTGACCAATACTTACAGCTACTGAGCCAGTGCTTGAACTCCCGTCCCCACCTGCAGAATGCGCCGATTGCTGCCCTTGCACTAAAAAGGGAGAAAAAATCAAAAGAAAATATAAGCAAAGACTCGTAATGCGACTCGTGATCATTCAGGGGAGAAATAGTTAAAATCTAAACCTCAATCCTTTATGGAAGAAAAGCCCATTCTCGAGGACCATTTAGGAATTCCACCAAAGGTAGAAAAATCTTTATCTGTTTCCCTTTTTCTATAAAAAAATTGAATTTTTCAATGAAAGTATTCCCTTGAAAAAAGGTAGTTAAATACAATTTATTTTAGTGGTTTCGGAATTCCTCCAACACAGATTTTACCCAAGAAACAGCATGATCTACGCTTTCAGCCCTCGTGCTTTTCCCCAAACTAAATCGAATGCAGGCCCTACCCAAGTCAGCAGAGAGTCCCATGGCTTGCAGCACATGGCTGGGCTTGGGCGAGATGGAGCTACAGGCTGAGCCCGAACTAACAGCTACTTTCAGATTGACCCGCTGCAAGAGTTCCTCCCCCTCTACCCCTTCGAAAGCGAGGTTGCTCACATGGGAAAGGCGATTGTCCAAACTTCCATTTCTCAGAACACCAGGAAGGGATAAGAGCTGAGATTCTAGGCTATCTCGAAGGATTCCAAGTCGTAGGGCTTCCGATTCCATAGTTTGCATACGAAGGCTAGCCGCTTTGCCGAAACCCACGATACCGGGTACATTTAAAGTACCACTGCGAAATCCTTTCTCATGTCCTCCCCCATGGATTTGAGCCATAGGCTTGGGTAGTGGGTGATTGTGACGGATGTACAAGGCGCCCACTCCCTTGGGGCCATAAAATTTGTGTGCTGAAAAGGCCATGAGGTGAATTCCTTGGGTATAAACAGGAATTTTTCCTACCGCTTGCACCGCATCCGTTAAAAATATAATTCCATGTTTTTCTGCAAGTTGCGCGATTTCGCTGATGGGATGAATCAGTCCCGTTTCGTTGTTGGCCCACATCAAACAGATCATCTTGGTGTGTTCACCTATTTGTTCCTCCAATTCATTCAAATCGATCTCTCCAGCCGAATTTACGGCTAGGTAGGTCACTTCCGCTCCTGCCTGTTCCAGTTGCACGAAGGTATCCAATACTGCTTTGTGCTCGGTTTGGCAGGTGATGTAATGCTGCTTTTGACCTTGATGGCGTTCAAAAACCCCTTTTATGGCCAGATTAAGCGATTCGGTAGCTCCGGAGGTAAAAATAATTTCCTTGGATTGTGCTCCGATCAACTTGGCCAAGGAAGCTCTAGCTTCTTCCACTGCCTGCTCTGCCATCCAGCCGTAGGGATGGTTTTTGCTGGAAGCATTGCCAAAATGGGTACCCAAATAAGGGATCATGGCTGCTATGACTTCTTCCTCGCAGGGAGTAGTGGCATTGTAGTCAAGGTATTCGGGATAGTTCATGGGACTAAACTACTCTTTTTGATTCTTTTTTTCTTTAAAGAAAGGAGACATCTTGCAGCGAGAACTTAATTTGCCTAATGCAAGAATCCTGGAGCTTTGAACTTCCCAATTGTACAACCCTTCCAGAAGGACTTGAAGCTGTCATGCAGCAAAAGCAAATTGAATTGGGAATTTTTCTCAGCTACTATTATAAAAAAACTGGAGCCGTTGTTGAAAACGTTTCCCAGGCCTCTGAATTACAGTTTACATCCCCAATCTCAGGCTCACTCAAGGTTGCTTTTGACCTGATCTACTTCAATGCCTGCAGGGATATCCATCAGCAAGAAAGAGGAGAAATGGAACTTCAAGTCACCTGGGATGAAGGAAAAAGGATCCTTCGCCTACAGGGTGAATATTGGCCTACCCGAGATGGGGATGAAATTTAGCCTACCCAATTTGCTTTTAGAAGCACATCGAAGCCTTTTCCCGTTGTAATTCCTAGCATTTGCCGTATTTTTGAATCTAACTATAGGAGTATGAAAGAAGCTACCGAATCCCTAAATTTTATCGAGCATATCGTTGAGGAAGACCTGACTGCTGGTTTTCCCAAGGAAAAATTATGTTTTCGCTTTCCACCTGAGCCCAACGGCTACTTGCATATCGGTCATGCCGCATCAATTTGCTTGAATTTTGGCTTGGGAGAGAAATATGGTGCTCCGGTCAACCTTCGTTTTGACGATACCAATCCAGCCAAGGAAGAACAGGAATATGTGGATGCCATCAAGCGGGATATTGCATGGTTGGGATTCAAATGGGCCAATGAATGTTATTCCTCTGACTATTTTCAGCAGTTGCACGATTGGGCAGTTCAACTTATCCATCAAGGAAAAGCCTATGTGGATCAGCAGAGTTCTGAGCAGATAGCCGAACAAAAAGGTACGCCTACTAGCCCTGGAAAAGATAGTCCCCATAGAAATCGTACAGTTGCGGAGAATTTGGACCTATTTGAGCGCATGAAAAAGGGAGAATTTGCTCCTGGCACCTACCTCCTACGCGCCAAGATTGACATGGCATCTCCCAACATGCACATGCGTGATCCGATTTTGTATCGCATTATCCATGCACACCACCACCGTACAGGAGATAGCTGGTGCATTTACCCCATGTACGACTGGGCACACGGAGAGTCGGATTACCTCGAGCAAGTGTCTCACTCCTTCTGTACTCTTGAGTTTAAGGCGCACCGAGAATTGTACGATTGGTACTTGGATCAAATTATCGATCCCAAGAAACTTCGTCCCAAGCAGCGTGAATTTGCGCGTCGTAACCTAAGCTTTACCGTAATGAGCAAGCGAAAGCTGCTTGAGTTGGTACAAAAGAATGTTGTGAGTGGCTGGGATGATCCACGGATGCCAACTATTTCGGGGTTGAGAAGAAGAGGTTACACTCCGGGTTCAATCCGTAAATTCAGTGATGTCGCAGGTAT
The DNA here is from genome assembly GCA_044353615.1 of Algoriphagus sp. Classification (GTDB taxonomy): domain Bacteria; phylum Bacteroidota; class Bacteroidia; order Cytophagales; family Cyclobacteriaceae; genus Algoriphagus. The sequence continues at coordinate 15,616 of JBILBQ010000018.1, forward strand.
TTCCAAGCGTGACAATGTTACGGATGTATCCTTGCTTGAATTTTGTCTTCGTGAGGACCTCAACCAATCTGCCACCCGTGTGATGGCTGTATTGAATCCTATCAAGGTGGTCCTTCAAAACTATCCGGGAAGCCAAACGGAAATCTTGCATTTGGAAAACAATCCTGAAAATACAGATGCAGGAACGCACGAGGTGCCTTTCTCAAAAGAATTGTACATCGAACGAGAAGATTTCAAGGAAGCCGCGGACTCCAACTTTTTCCGCCTTACAATTGGTCAAGAGGTGCGTCTAAAAAGCGCCTACATCATCAAGGCTGAATCCGTAGTAAAGGATGCACAGGGCAATCTTCTGGAAATTCATTGCAGCTACGACCCCGATTCGAAATCTGGTTCAGGAACAGATGCCAGCCAGCGAAAAGTAAAATCTACCATTCATTGGGTTTCTGTCGCACATGCCATCTCTGCTGAGGTTCGTGAATACGACCGTCTATTTTTGGATGAGTCTCCGGATACCCATGAATCCAAAAGTTACATGGACTTAATCAATCCCAATTCCTTGAAGGTGATTAAAACTGCCTTTTTGGAACCACATTTAGGTCAAGCGAATCCAAACGAAAGCTACCAATTCCAGCGCCTTGGCTATTTTACCCTAGATCCTGATTCCAAAACAGGGCACTTGGTCTTTAATAAAACTGTTGGTCTCAAAGATACCTGGGCGAAGCAAAATGCAGCTCCCTCCAACAAGCAAGCATCTCCAGCTAAGCCAGTTGCTCCCGCTCCTCAAGAAGCAAAATCGGCATTGAACGAGATTCAATACATCGGTAAAAAGCTGACCAATCTATCTGGTGAAAAGTTGGAAGATGCGCTAAATGACATCCGCAAGCAGGCAGAAGGCGTAAGCTACGAAGAACTAGAACCCCTATTTGCTACCGCCTCCAAGAAAGTAGGAACACGAATAGCTGTTTTGGTTGCGCTTTCAGTGCTTTTGGCCAAAGGAACTCCAAAAACCCCAGCAGCTTCGGAATTCATCACTTCCTGCCAATCGGATGAATCAAACACAATAAGAGAGGAAGCAGCTAAGATTGCTTAATTAGTTATAGGTACAAAAAAAGGCCCGCAATAAGGGGGAGTTAACCCACTAGCTCCCTAGAAAGGGTTATACAACTTTAGATTTTTAAGTTTACACGGCCAAAAACTTGAAAAAAGGAAAAGATCTATCCTCTTTTGGAAACGAATATCCTACCTAAACGCAATGAGTCTAACCTGCCTACTGCAGGCAGGTCTCTTGGATCTCGTTTCTTGCTTCTTTCCTGCCTACGGCAGGCATGCTACTACCTTAGCTTCAACACCTGTCCAGCGCGGATGCGGTCGCTGCGGAGGTTATTCAATCTTTTTAGAGTTGAAACTCTCACACCAAACTTGGCTGCAATCCCAGAAAGGGTATCACCATACTTCACCTTGTAGCTACTTCTACCCGAACTGCTGCTCTGCGCCGCTTGACTGGCGACTCGAACTTGCTCCTTGATCGCATCGTAGTTTTTGAGCGGAAGCTGAAGGCTTTCTTGGTTGGGATGCTCGGCATGAAACTTCAATGTATTAAGAATCGAAGCATTCCACCAATAGCCTTTCAAGCGGTAGCCCTTGGCCGTCAGGTGGATGTGGTCTTTTTGCGCATAGCCAGCCTGCTCCCAATTTTTGATCTGCCCATAGCCCCCAGAGAGGTCGTAATAGTTCCAGTACAGCACCTCATTGGCTCGTGCAAGTGAATCCATCGCTTGCGCAAAATCAATCCCTGCATCGATATGCCTCCCCTTGTAAAAGAGGTCCTGCGTAGAAGTCAACACAATCAGCATCTCTGGATTGATGAATCGTAGGTTAGCAATGGCTTTGGTTACATTTTTAGGGAGTGACTCTGCGACCTTATTTTCATAGAGAATGTTATTTGTTCCATAATCCAAAATCACCAGATCAGGCTGCAAAACCTCGGACTGCTCCCGCAATTTTTCTAGATTCAACACCGCCTCAAAGGGGGATCCTCCTACCCCCAAGGAATGGTAGAGTACTCCACTTCTATCCTTCTTCTCCAAGCTCATCCCATAAAATCGAAACAGAATGCCCGACTTCTCGCTGGGTAAAAGCTTCACCTGAAGAGTTCCAATTTCCTGCGTGATGGGAATCCGCAGGTAGTTCTTGCCCGCAAAGGTGGATCGTAGCTCCTCGTCTACTTGCCAGTCGGTATCCCCCACTGTTAACTTGAAATCGGGGGTTTGGGCGTTGTTGTCAAAAAACAAAATCAGCTCGTATTCTTCTTTGGGATGCGGGCTAGGGAAAGTAAGGGTGAAGCTAGCGGCGGGATCGCGGGTTTCAACCGTCATCCCCCGTACACCCAAGGGGATTTTGGGGTTAGGCTGGAAACTCTTCGCCGAGGTCCAAGTGCCCGTATGTCTGGTTTTGTAGTTGATGCTGCCGTAGGTTTTGGCAGCAGAAAAAGGGAATAGAAATCCGGGACCTGCATCACCAAAATTTTCATGGAGGTAGGCCTTTGCTTCCGTCGTGACTACCTCGGATTGGATGTGGCTCGCACCAAAGTGGAAGATTACCAGGCGATTTTCATTTGCCTGGCTAAATAACTTCGTGAGCTTTTGTGCAGTGGCCAGGCTGGGGTATTGCAGAAAAGCATAGCTGGTATCTAGTTTGAGGCGCTCAATCACGGGAATGGAATCCTGAGCCTCCCTCGCCTGTACCGAGTACAGCCCCAGGAAAAACAGAAACACTACAATCCATCCAATTCGACGCTTCATATCCAGCTTTACAGGTTAAAAATGAAAAAATAAGTTTTGATTTTGAACGACCACCGTGTCCTGAACCCCATTGATGGAATCCAAAATTCGTTGGGCCTCCTCTTGTTTTAAGACTTCATCGTAGTCCTGGTCCTTCTGATAGGCCAAGTTGCGCATCATCCCAATTGTCCCTCGAGATACTGCAGCATACAAGCCGACGGCAAAAACCAAGTCATCCACCTGTGCATCCTTCATGATCTTCAGCAGGTTGTGCTTGGAATATCGAAAGTCCACCACATAGATTTGTTCGTAGTGGCTAATTAAATACACGACAAACGCATTTCCCATTGAATTTTTGACAACAGCGATCTTTTTGCCATTTTTTACATTGGTGGTAATTTTCATCAGCGGGGTATCCCCACAGATAAAGCTGGAATAGCTAGGCGAATTGCAAAACACCTTGCTCAACTGGGGATATTTGAAGTCGTAAGCATTGTAATAAACCGCCTTGGTTTCAATGCCGGGAGGAATATAGGTTTCCACTCGATCTGGATTGTCCCGCACGGATTGATCTCGCGTGAGCTCATATAGCGTTCCCAAAAACCCCTTCCGCTCTTTCTTTTCCATGCTAGACAGCAGCACTGGCGTGATCCCTGCCGCCTTGCAAAAGGCAACATAGCCATAGTAAGCACCCAAACCGGTCCAATGGTGGTCGCTACCGTACCAGAGGTATTCGTTGTAATGCTGGTTCATCTCCCCCATCACGTCCGCAAAATAGACTCCAGGGTTTAGGTTTGTTTGAATGGCTTGGAGCGTAGCTTCGTTTCGCTGGGCATAGCGTTCGTAGGACTTCAAGGGGATGTAGGCAGAGGACAAAGGCGCCACTGCAGAGAACACCCGCGCTTTTCCCCGCAGGGTATCTGCATACACATTTAGCATCTTTGCAAAATAGGGTGAGATGGCAGGATCCCCGGAATTTGTAGTATAGATCTTCCCATTCAAAATCAAGACGCTGCCGGCATCAAATTCTTCAAATCCCTCCAAATAGGCCTTTTGCGCTGCGGAATCCAAGTTGCTGTCTTCTGGTGCCTGGACCTTTTTTGGATTGCCCACGACCACAATCTTTTCTTGGTTTTGGAATTGGAAGCCCAAGTTGTATCGGAAGGCTTCAGTCAAGCGAACGGCTTGGGCCCGAAAGGGAAAGTGATCATTGATGTACCCCTGCATGCCTTTGCTGAAAGCGCCAGAAATATAGGTATCCCAGGTCAAGACGGGTAGTGTGGCAAGTGTTCGCTTTTCCGAAAGGGATATTTTTTCCTTGGGGCCAAACACAAACAACAGGCTGATGGCAACTAGGCATCCAAATACCAATCCGATTTCTAATTTCTTCCGCATCTTAGAATCTAAAGTAAATGAATGGATTGTAGGTATCGTCGACGATTAAGGCCGTAGCGAGGAGTAGAAACAGCAAGTTGATCCCCAGTGAAAATCCGCGGTAGTACTTACTCGCAACTTCATTTGTTCGGCTGTCTTTTGGAAAGATCTCATCCCAAGGGATGCAGAACAGGATCACGACCACATACAAGAAGGCGTAGGAAGCGAGGTCCGTACCCCAGCCCGCACCGATGGGATTGGGCGAATAAAAGAGTTTCCCCAGGAAAATTCCCAGCTTGTCAAAATCATCGAAGTAAAAGAAGGATCGGCTAAAGTTGACCACCAGCAAGGCGTAGGCATAAAGCGCAAATCGTGGCAGGAGGTCGAAGTACTTCTTGAGCACTTTTTCGATCACCATAAATACTCCCAGAAATAAGCCCCAAAGCACAAAATTCCAGCTTGCGCCGTGCCAGAGTCCAGTGAGAAACCAGACCACGAGTATGTTGCGAATCTGGTATTTTTTGTTGCCGCCGAGCGGGATGTACACGTAATCTCTCAGAAATCGCCCGAGGGTCATGTGCCAGCGCTGGTAAAAATTGGCTACTGAAGTTGCGGCGTAGGGATGCCTAAAGTTTTCGGGAAAGGTAAATCCAAAGATCCTTCCCAGGCCGATGGCCATATCGGAGTAGCCTGAAAAATCAAAATAGAGTTGCAGAGAGTACAGCACAATGCCAAACCAAGCTTCTGGGGTCGAGAGATCATTGAACTGTACTTGGAGGTATTTCTCGACTAGAATGCCCACGCTATTCGCCAACACCACCTTTTTGAATAGGCCCAGGCAAAAGCGGTTCACACCGGTGGATACATTAGCCCAGTCAAAAGGACGAACGCGCGTTTGTGCGGCCACTTCTGCATAGCGGACGATGGGTCCGGCGACCAGCTGAGGAAATAAGCTGACAAACATCAAAAAATCAATGGGGTCTTTTTCTGCTTTCACCTCCCCTTTGTACACATCGATGGTGTAGGAGAGCGTTTGGAAGGTGTAGAAGGAAATCCCTACTGGGAGGAGGATATTCGGTTCGGTAAAAGAGGTGCCGAGTAGAAAATTGGTGTTTTGAATGATGAAGTCCGCATATTTGAAGGTAGCGAGTAGGCCGAGGTTGATGACGATGGAGTTTCCTAAGGCGAGCAACCGAACGGTCTTATTTTCTCGGAATTTGTCGATCAGGAGGCCGTTGAAGTAATCCAAAAGTCCGGAAAAGAGCAACAGAATAACCCAAACCGGTTCGCCCCAAGCATAAAAAATAAACGAAAATAGGAGGAGTATAAAATTCTGAACGCGGACGTTCTTGAATGCAAAATAGAATACAATGGAAAGCGGTAAAAAGAAATAAAGGAACGTTAAGCTAGAGAAAACCACTGTGCAGGGGAAGGAGTCAAGAATTAGGTGGTGTAAAGTTAATTGAAAAAGTGATTGGTAGTAGTGGTCAACGGCTAACGGTCCACCGTCCACAGTTAATTGTAGTTGTAGGATACTTTGTTTCTAAAACTACCATGGGCTGTCAACCGTGGACTGTTGACTACAATTTTCAATAAAAAACAACAAAATTTTATTCGGTTGCCAGCGGGGAAATTGTATCTTTATACTCGGAAGTTGATTCCGATCTTTTTTAAGGATTAAACACAAAAAATAGCCCCCATACCCAGCCCAAGTATGAATGTACTCGTCATCGACATAGGTGGAACCAACCTCAAATTACTCGCCAAAGGACAAACTGAGCGGATCAAAATCCCATCCGGTGCTGCCTTTACTCCCGAGCGATTGGTGCCACTCGTTCGAGAAGCAACCACCGCTGCAGGCTGGCAGTTTGATGTGGTATCCATGGGTTTCCCAGGTGTGGTCAAGGAGAACAAAATCGTCTCCGATCCGGTCAACATGGGCAAAGGATGGAAAGGCTATGATTTTTCTGCAGGTTTTGGTTGCCCCGTCAAATTAATCAACGATGCGGCGATGCAAGCACTTGGTAGTTACGAGGGTGGCAAACTCTTATTTATGGGTTTTGGTACTGGGCTAGGTACTGCGATGGTTTACGAACACCTGATTTTGCCCCTTGAAGGCGGACATCTCCCCTTTCGTGACAGCACCTTCGAAAACCATGTTGGCAATGGTACGCTGACCTTGTTGGGAAAAAAGCTATGGAAAGAGTCAGTTTACGAGACCATCGAAGAGTTTAGAAACTGCTTCCAGCCCGACGAAATTGTGCTCGGTGGCGGAAATTCGAAATACTTGGAGGAACTTCCCGACAAATGCCGCCTCGGCTCCAACAAAAATGCCTTTACCGGAGGGTTTCGTCTTTGGGAAAAAGAGTACACCTACTAGCTTTTTTACTGATTCAGCAAACTATTTACCACTACCCCCTACTCGATTCGATTCCGTATGGCTCAAGTAACTTCAGACGCGCTGGTATTTTATGGGGCCACCGGCGACCTAGCTTTCAAAAAGATTTTTCCTGCCCTCTTTCTCATGGTCAAGCGTGGTCAGCTTCAAGTACCCATCATTGGCGTGGCTCGTGGAGACTACGATTTGGAAAAATTGCAGCTTCGCGCCAAGGAAAGTATACAGCGTTATGGGCAGTTTGAAGAAGAAACCTTTACGAAATTCTTGCATCTCCTCGCCTTCGTAGGCGGAGATTACACAGATCCCAATACCTTTCTGCGCATCCGCGAAGCTTTGGGCACCGTCCAAAATCCAACGCACTACCTGGCCATCCCTCCTGTACTTTTTCCTGCTATCATTGAACAATTGGAGCAATCGGGCTGCGCCAAAGGGGCGAGAATCATTGTTGAAAAGCCTTTTGGTACGGATTACAACTCTGCCAAAGCCTTAAATAAACTGCTGCTCTCCAAGTTTTCGGAGAGCTCCGTGTACCGAATTGACCACTACCTCGGCAAAAGACCGGTCAACAACCTGGTTTTTTTCCGATTTGTCAACTCCCTGCTGGAACCTGTTTGGAACCGAAAACACATTGAATCCATCCAAATCACCATGGCGGAGGATTTTGGGATCCAAAGTAGAGGTGCTTTTTACGATGTCACGGGCACCATTCGCGATGTGATCCAAAACCATCTCTTTCAGATCCTCTGCAACCTCACTATGGAGCCGCCCCAAACTTTGGACAGCGAATCCATTCGGGATGAAAAAGTGAAGGTTTTGAGAGCCATCGCACCCCTTCGCGCACAAGATGTGGTAAGAGGGCAATACACGGGTTACCTTCAGGAAAAGGCCGTACGCGAAAACTCGAAGACAGAAACTTTTGCAGCAATGCGCCTGCATATCAATTCCCCTCGTTGGGAAGGGGTACCCTTTTACATTCGTGCAGGAAAGCAATTGCCTGTCACCTGTACCGAGATTATGGTGCGCTTCAAGCACCTACCCTCTTCCTATTCTTCAATTGCCTCAAAGCCCAACCACATCCGATTTCGAATCAGCCCCGATGTGACCGTGGCCTTTGGCATGCTAATCATGGCTCCTGAAGAGGACATGGCTTCGGTGCTTTCAGAAGTGCAAGGCAATCCAACGCCTTTTCCCAATGAAAAAGATGCCTACGAGCGCGTACTCACTGATGCCATGGATGGAGATCCCACGCATTTTGCTCGCCAAGATTATGTGGAAGAAGCATGGAAATTGGTGGATGAATACCTACATTCCGATTCACCCGTGTTTGACTATGCTCCAGGCAGCTGGGGTCCTAACTCGGTCAACGACTTGATCCGCCCTCCAGGAGGCTGGAATAATCCCACTTTGCTTAAGAAATAGAAATGAAAACTGAACTGTTTCCAACAGCAGACCAAGTAGCAGCAGGTGCTGCAGCCTACCTGGAACAAGAAATTCGTGATGCTCTTACCCATCAAAAATCGTTTTCCCTTGCGATTAGTGGAGGCCGTACCCCCTGGGAAATGCTAAAAATTCTTTCCAAAGCCGATTTGCCTTGGAAGCGTGTCAATTTGTTTCAAGTGGATGAGCGGGTAGCACCGGATGGGCATGCCGACCGCAACCTTACCCAGCTTTTCCAAGCAATTGTAGGTACGCCCATGGTGACGCAATTGCGGATTTTCCCCATGCCTGTACTTGCAGAAGACCTAGAAGAAGGATGTCGGGAATATACTCAAGTATTGGATGAAATCACCGAAAGCAAAGGTCTAGATTTGATACACTTAGGACTCGGAAGTGATGGGCATACTGCCTCTCTCGTTCCTGAAGATGGGGTAATGGAAGTCCAAGATCGGCTAGTTGCCTGCACCCAAAACACCTACCAAGGAAGGATTCGAATGACGCTCACTTATCCCCTTCTCAATGCCGCAAAACAGCTCCTGTGGATCGTCACTGGAAGCGAAAAACAGGAGATGGTCAAGCGCTTGCTCCAGCAAGACCCAAGCATCCCAGCAGGCAGCATTCGACAGGAAAATGCCTTGCTTATGGTGGATCAAGCAGCGATGGAAGGATAATCTTCCTTCATTTCTGGGAAATAGAAATTTGAATAGTAGAAGCAAGATGCGAGAATCAAGAAACGAGACTTAAATCCTCTTGGTTGTCTCTCGCTTAGACAGACTTGCTTCTTGCCTGCCTGTCGGCAGACAGATTTCTTTCTTCTTTTTGCTCGCAAAGGCGCAGAGACGCAAAGAAATCTAATCGCGAACAGCTCTACCTCTTGCTTCTTGTCATTTAAGTCTCGGTTCTTGTATCTCGCCTCTTGGTTCTAACTTGTTATCTCTAGTTCAAAAATTTCGCTCAATTCACTTCTCCCATCATTTTCTTGAGCACTGGCTTCAAAAGGAATAAGACCAAAGCGGAGCCCATCACGGTATACACGATCAACATAAACTGATCTGGCATAGCAGCAAGACCTTCCTCAGAGCCCCCACTCGCCTCCCCTGCGATCAATCCAGCAAACAAATTGCCCAACGCTACAGAAAGGAACCAAATGCCCATCATTTGACCTCCATACCCTTTAGGTGATAGCTTGGTTACAAGAGAAAGCCCTACAGGGGACAAACTCAACTCACCGAAGGTATGAAAGAGGAAAGTGATGATCAACCAACTCGGAGCTGCCAATTCACCTGAAGCAGCAATCTTAGTTGCAAAATACATTACAAAAAACCCTATCCCTAACATCGCAAGTCCAAAGGTGAACTTCAAAGGAGAGCTTGGCTCTAGATTCTTTCGACCTAACCACACCCAAAGCGCAGCAAAAAATGGGGCAAAAATAATGATGAATAAGGAATTGATGGACTGAAAATATCCTGTGGGAACCTCCCAGCCTAATACCGTACGGTCCATAAAGCGCTCGGCAAACAAGTTGAGTGTAGAGCCAGCCTGCTCAAAGCCCGACCAAAACATGGCAGAGAAAAAGAATAAAACAGCAATGACGCCCACCTTATTCTTATCCCCTTTGTTGAGGCCACCAAAAGCAATTACATAGCCCAAATAACCAACTGCGACAATTGCGATGACAGTACCAGAAGACTTCGCGATAGCCTCAACATCAATAGGTACTACGCCAGTAAATAACAATCCTATGACTACAATACCTACCAATCCAATAACTGAGGTTAATGATTTTAATTTGGTTTGAGCAGCTTTCTCAGCTGGAGTTACCATTACTGGAACTTCTCCAAAGCCATCAAGAGCCTTACCCGTAAGCTTGTATTGAATCAAACCGAAGATCATTCCTAAACCAGCCAATCCAAAGCCGAGATGCATGTCGTATTCTGCTACGGTAGCGCAGGCTAAAGGCGCAATAAACCCACCTATATTGATCCCCATATAAAAAATAGAAAAGCCAGCATCTCGCTTGGAACTACCTGCAGGATAGAGTTGACCTACTATAGAACTAATATTTGGCTTTAATAAACCCGTACCAAGCACAATCAAAAGCAGACCTAAGAAAAAAGAAGTGGTATCTAGTGTACTCAAGGTAGTTTTAGCTTGTGCACCACCCGAAATCCAACCTTCAATTCCAGGTATAGCCAACATAAAATGCCCCAAAGCAATAATAATCCCGCCATACCAAACTGATTTTTTTAAACCGAATAAACGATCAGCAAGCCATCCACCCGGTAAGGCCAATAAATAGACGCCCATGGTATACAAACCATAAACAGCTCCAGCCGTAGGATCATCAAACCCAAGGCCTCCATCTACAATGGTTTTGGTCATAAATATAATCAGCAAGGCACGCATGCCGTAATAACTGAAGCGCTCCCACATTTCTGTGAAGAATAAAGTCATGAGCCCTTTTGGATGGCCAAAAGCAGTTGGACCTGCAAATTCTGAGTGAAGTGTTTTTTCCACGGCTATTTCGGGTTGAATGGATTAAATTCTACTGCAATGATAAACTTTTTTGTCACTTGAACATAAAGAATCTATTTCGATTAAATCATTTTATAGAAAAAACAGGGCCATATTAAAGCTAAATCACAAGAGAAATGACTACAAATACGAACATTTTGGTTAGGGCTGTTCTACTTAAATTTTGAAAGCCTCTTAACTTAATTACCATAGAAGTCTTGTCTTATAATGCCAAATCTCTAACTCACAGACCTAATTTTTACTCTTTTTTGTATTTAACCAACAAAAAGCCGTCGTAACCTCTATTTTTGCATCATAATCCGAGTTAACCACTAATCATCAACCCAAGCCATGAAAACAGCTGAAATAATTACTGAAAAAGGTACCATGCGCGTAGAGTTTTATGAAACAGACGCTCCAATCACGGTTCAAAACTTTGTAGACCTATCCAAAAAAGGTTTCTACGATGGACTTACATTTCACCGCGTAATCCCAAACTTTGTAATTCAAGGAGGCTGCCCGACAGGTACTGGTACAGGAGGTCCTGGATATAAAATCCAATGTGAATTGACTGGAGGAAATCAGTTTCATGATCGCGGCGTACTTTCCATGGCGCATGCAGGAAGAAATACGGGAGGATCTCAATTTTTTGTATGCCATAGCAGAGCAAATACCGCTCATTTGGATCGGAATCACACCTGCTTCGGTAAAGTGGTTGAGGGATTGGAAGTGATCGATGCGATCCGCGCTGGAGATAAAATTGAAAAAATTCTAATTCACGAATCTTAATACCAAATTCACTCCGGAGCGCTAGCTAGTACAACTAAAGAGCGCTCCGGATTTTTTTTTAGCGCTTTAATTTTTCAAGATCACCCAAAATTCCCAACACTTCCGCGTGTATTTTTGGAGCTGTTTCCGGTCCTAGAGAGTTAATTTCGCCGTAAGGACGCTCTTTGTAGGTATAGGTAAATGGAGGAGTTACATCCCATTGACTTTTAGGAACAATGTAGCCGATCATGTCATTGGACATCCCGGAAAAAAACCGGTACTGGCCAGGAATCTTTTCTTTTAAGGCGGGAACCTCTACTGGGGCAAGTTGAAAATCTGCACCTGCGGGGGATTCTACTCCTCCATGAAGGATTTCTGGATAAAGTTCTCCCGGTACATGAACGAATGTTGCTGGTCCTAATTTCCAGGTAGATACTTCAGAACGAATTTGTTTCCATCCAACAAATCCACGATCAAAAATCCCAATGAATGCTGCCAACTGAAAGAGCGAGTTGTCCATCTGAAGGGAAATACTCTTGGCTCTAATTCCCAAGTCCAAGGAAGAATGAGTCACCAAGCTGGTGTCACGTAAGGTCTCTAAGGTTATTTTAGCCAAAGCCTTCCCTTGCGCAAGAAGTTTGTCTGGAGCTTGCCGTTGGTAAGAAATGCCCGTGTAGGGATCAATCACTGCAAGATCAGGCGCTGTCGTCATCAATCCACCCACAGCACCATTCAAAAAGATCGCTACACCACCAATGCCTTGCTCGGCCAAGGTATCGGCTACGGGAATACCATCTTCTACAAAATTCCGCCAAGGATCAGCAAAATCAGAGCTGATTTGAATATTTTCCAACCAGAGTGTTTCAGGATGATTCCCCCAATTCATGACCGTTCCTAGGGTAGCGCCAGTTTGTGCATCCAGTACCTGCATTAGCTGCAAGCCTGCATCCGAAACAAAAGGAGGGCGGGTATCCCCCACCAAATCTCCAAGTCGCTCTGGTTCTTGCGCAAATTTAAAATGTGCTGGCTTTCTGGAAGTAAAAGCCTCCCCTACAGCTGTAGCGATTCCTTCTTGAACCTGCTTCATGTAGTCGTTATTTACCCCACGTACAAATTCAGAAGGTCCCCACATCCCCATCAAATCGGGAGCGGAATGCACGTGCGTGCTGGAAATGACCACATAGTCTAATTCTGGATATTTTTCTTGGATTAGTTTTCGAGTTGCAATCACCTCATCATTGCCAAATCCAATCATGTCAATGACGCAAAGTGCCAAGGAAACATCACCAGATTCGATGACCATTGCTCGAGCCCAAAGTTTGTCCAAAACACTTTGTGCAGGCCTGGAATTGTGAAACCCTGCCAACCAAATCGCATCAAATTTTCCATTCCCATTGGCATCTACAAAACGATCTCCCTTCTCAGGATCATATTTTGAGTCACCATCCACATCTTCCCAAGTTTCAAAACCGGTAGGCGTCAGATCAACTTTAGAAAACCCTGCATGAACAATAGCCGCAGGTGCGTATAAAGAAAGATCGGTTTGATAGCCCGCATGCCGATCTCTAAATTGGTATGCTGAATAACCAATAACAGCTACCAACAGCACAAGTACGAATACTGAAAAAATTATAAGTCCTTTTTTCATGGGAGGAGGTTGAAAATGATTTACCCTAAACTAAGATTTATTTCCGAAAGGAAGAAGCTAAGCCGCTCAGTATGAAGGAATCAATTCTCAGCATTTTGAGTTTGACTGCGAAAGTGTTTCTCATGAATATCGGCATGAGGGACAATATCCTTGTACCACCTCAATCTTAGCTCACTTCGCTCCTGCTCTGAAATGTGGAAATTTGCACTATCAAATTCCGAAACCCTTTTGATCAACTCAAACAAAAATATAGAAGCCGAAACTGAAATATTAAAACTTTCCGTGAAGCCTCTCATTGGAATATGAACTAGTCCATCCACTTTCGATTTTACTTCTTCACTGATACCTTCGTGCTCATTGCCAAAAATTAAGGCTATTTTTTGATCTGGAAAGAGGGGTAAATCGTGAATGGATAGTGAATCTGCCACTGGGCTCGTTCCATAGATTTTGTACCCTTTTTCGTGTAATGTATCAAAACACTGGTCTACAGCAGAGCCGCTTGCGGTATAATGTTTATGTAAATCGACCCACTGAGAGGCTCCACGAGTGACAAAGGGGTTGATTTTGTAAGTGTCTGTTTTCTCAATCAAGTGAATGTCTTGAATCCCAAAACAATCACAGGTACGAAGGACTGCGCTGGCATTGTGCGGTTTAAAAATATCCTCCAACACCACGGTAAAAAAACGGGTTCGCTGGCTCAATACCCGCTCAATAGCTGCCCGCTTGTGTGGCGTGATGTACTGGGCTAGGTAATTAACCAAGTCTTGATCCAATTCCATGCTGTCACCTGATTCGTGATTCATAACTGCATTGAACTAGTTAAAATAGCCCAAGCTGCTCATCCTCCCCTTTCTTTGGTGTCAAGGTTAGCGTACTGCCTACTTCCAAGTCATCCGTCTGATCAACAACTGGTTCTTCTTTGGAACTCTCCTCTTCCTGACCTTCTTGCTCCTCCTCTACCTCTACCGCAGCGTCCATATCAATCACCTGTTCGGATTCAATTAATTTCAGTTCCTTGACCTCATTTGCGCTTAACTTATTTCCCAATGCTTTCCACCCCTTCACATCTATCAACATTTCAAGATCGTAATCCATCTGTTCTTCAACCTTGCCTTTGAGGAATGTAACCGAAACCTGGGCTTGGGCATCCGTGGTGACTAGCTGTAGATAGGATTGTTTGTGTTCGGTGATAAAGTTAAACCGCTTATTAAGCGTAGTCGTTTCAATCAAGAACCGCTTCACAAAGAACCCTTTTGTGGATCCATCGAAGTAAATCGCTCCAATAACTTTTTGAGGATCAAATTTTTGAATTAAAAGTACCTCCGTAGGATCGTAGCGATTGGTCAACTCAAAACTGGTCAATTCATAATCTCCATTTTTGTAGCAAACCAAAATTTTATCGTCACCCAGGAAGTTACCTATTTGTTTGCCTCGAGAATCCGTGTTCAATCGCCCTACAGAAGCATCGAAATAGATATTGAGGCCGCCTAAGGTGGATTTACCTTCCATCTTAAACTGAATCTTACGAACTGGGTATCGAGTTAAAATATTCCCTCCTGCAGCTCGACCTTTGATTTCAATCTCCGCAAAATCAAAATCAAACACTTTCACCCGCGCCTTTGCTCCTTGCGTCAGGTAGACAGTTACCACTTCCGCCTCCCCATTGGGGTTGACGGTGAGGTAAAGTAATTTTGATCCCTTAGTTCCTTTAGTAAGGTCATATTCCTTGTCGCGCGTCACACCTCCAACTTGAAACCGCTTGACCATCGACCTTCCGGAAACACCATCCAGGTAAATGAAATTGTAGGTCATTCGCTCGTCATTCTTCCGAAAGACACCGACATAAACGAGATCTTTGCCCATGAAGAGCTTCTCCTGGATTTTAGAAACTATGAGTTTCCCATCACGCCGAATGGCGATTATATCGTCTAGATCTGAACATTCACAGATGTATTCGTCTTTTTTTAATCCATAGCCTACAAAACCATCTACTCGATTCACATACAGTTTGGCATTGTTTGCCGCCACTACAGCTGCCTGAATGGTATCAAATGCTCGAATCTCTGTTTTTCGCTCCCTTCCTTTTCCATACTTATCCAATAAATTTTGGTAATAGGCAATTGAATAATCTGTTAGGTGTTTTAAGTTGTAATTGACCTCTTTCAACTCATCCTGAAGTCGTTTCATCAACTCATCAGCCTTGAAAGTATCAAACTTGGAGATCCGCTTGATTTTTATTTCGGTTAAACGAACCAAGTCTTCCTGAACAATAGTCCGGTAAAAATCAGGCTTGTAGGGATCTAAGCCACGATCAATTGCTTCCAATACCGCATCCCAAGTGGTACATTCCTCAATATCACGGTAAATACGGTTTTCAATGAAGATTTTTTCCAAAGATGAAAAAAGTAGCTTCTCCAAAAGCTCTCCTTTTCGTATTTCAAGCTCCTTCCGGAGCAATTCTTTCGTTTGTTTGGTGTTGTACTTTAAAATCTGATTGACTGTCAAGAAAACAGGCTTGTCCTCAATAATCACACAGGCATTGGGGGAAATAGAAACCTCACAATCTGTGAAGGCATACAGGGCATCTATTGTGACATCTGGAGAAACTCCCGGCACCAATTGAATCTGAATCTCTACATCTTTAGCGGTGTTATCCACCACTTTTTTGATTTTTATCTTTCCCTTATCATTCGCTTTAAGGATAGAATCAATCAATGAATCTGTGGTTGTTCCAAAAGGTATTTCCTTGATTAGTAATGTCTTATTTGCATCCTCTTCAATTCGTGCTCTAACTTTTACTTTTCCACCGCGAAGGCCCTCTTGGTAATCCGAAAAATCTGCTAAACCTCCAGTGAGGAAGTCAGGAAGAACCTGTGGAGAATTCCCCTTTAGCAGTTCTATTGATGCTTCGATGAGCTCTCTAAAGTTGTGCGGAAGGATCTTGGTAGACAGACCAACTGCAATCCCTTCCACTCCCTGAGCCAAAAGCAATGGAAACTTTACGGGTAGCGTAACTGGTTCTCTTTTTCTTCCATCGTAGGAAAGTTGCCAATCTGTAGTTTGTGGATTAAAAACCACGTCCAGGGCAAACTTCGAAAGTCGAGCTTCGATGTATCGCGCAGCGGCAGCACCATCTCCAGTACGCACATCTCCCCAATTGCCTTGCGTCTCAATCAACAGGTCTTTTTGACCCATATTGACGATGGCGTCTCCAATCGATGCATCTCCATGGGGATGATATTGCATGGATTGACCAATGATGTTGGCCACCTTATTAAATCTGCCATCATCCATCTCCTTCATGGCATGAAGGATTCTTCGCTGTACCGGCTTCAGGCCATCTTCAATAGCAGGAACAGCACGCTCCAAAATCACATAGGATGCATAATCAAGGAACCAGTCCTTGTACATCCCCGTTACGGGCACAGTGCCATGTAAGCTGCTATCAGGACTTTCAGAAAGGGGTGTATCGTCACTCATGTAAATATTCCTAGGGTTAAAGGAAATGGAGATTGTGAAAAACTAGGGTGTTTAAGAATCAACCTCCGCTTCCACTTCTTCAGTTTCAAGTTTAGGGTCATCGAGCGCCAAATCTTTTTCAATCCGCAAATTATCAATAATAAATACTTGTCGATCTGGGGTATTTTTACCCATGTAGAAGGTAAGTAAATCAACTATTTTGGTGTCCTTAGTCAATAAAATAGGGTCCAATCGAATGTCTTCACCAATAAAAGTTCCAAATTCTTCAGGTGAAATCTCACCTAATCCCTTAAATCGAGTGATTTCAGGTTTACTCCCTAATTTATGGATGGCGCGCTGCCGTTCTTCATCCGAATAGCAATAGATTGTCTCTTTTTTGTTTCTCACCCGAAACAAAGGGGTGTCCAAAATAAATAGGTGCCCATTTTTAACGAGATCAGGGAAAAACTGCAAGAAATAGGTCATGATTAATAACCTAATGTGCATTCCATCCACATCTGCATCCGTGGCAATCACAATCTTTCGATAGCGCAAACTTTCAATTCCGTCTTCAATGTTGAGCGCATGCTGAAGCAGGTTAAACTCCTCGTTTTCATAGACCACTTTCTTGGTCATTCCAAAACAGTTGAGGGGCTTACCACGAAGTGAAAACACGGCTTGAGTTTGTACATCTCGGCTTTTGGTAATCGAACCAGAAGCAGAATCTCCTTCTGTGATGAAAAGCATGGTCTTATTCTTCGAATCCTCCTCTGCTTTTGGATCATCGTAGTGCACACGACAATCCCGAAGTTTTTTATTGTGAAGATTTGCTTTTTTAGCCCGCTCGTTTGCTAATTTTTTGATCCCTGAGATTTCCTTGCGCTCACGCTCAGACTGCATAATCCGCTTCAATAAAGCTTCTGCAGTACTTGGATTTTTATGAAGGTAATTGTCTAACTCTACTTTAATAAAGTCATTGACAAAAGTTCGAAGCGTGGGTCCATCAGGACCGATACTTTGTGAACCTAGTTTAGTCTTGGTTTGAGATTCAAAAACAGGCTCCTGGACACGCACAGCAATGGCCGCTACGACGGATTGACGAATATCAGAGGCATCAAAATCCTTTTTGTAAAACTCGCGGATTGTCTTTACAATGGCCTCTCTAAAGGCAGCTAAGTGCGTTCCTCCTTGGGTCGTATATTGTCCATTCACAAAGGAGTAGTATTCCTCTCCATAACTTCCAGAGTGAGTGATGGCAACCTCAATATCATTTCCTTTCAAATGAATGATCGGGTATCGTATACTTTCCTCGTCCACCTTATTGGACAACAGATCAAACAATCCCTTATCTGAAAAAAACTTTTTCCCATTAAATTGGAGAGTTAAGCCTGCATTGAGGTAGGCATAATTCCACATTTGATTTTCAAGATATTCAGGAATAAAGTGGTAATTTTTAAAAATAGAGGCATCTGGTGAGAAAACCACCTTGGTTCCATTTCGATCTGAAGACTTACCGATTGGGGGATCACTCACTAAAATTCCCTTTTCAAATTCAGCAACTTTACTTTCTCCCTCACGGAAAGATTGTACCTTGAAAAAATCGGAAAGCGCATTTACTGCCTTGGTACCTACTCCATTAAGACCTACAGACTTCTGAAAAGCTCCGGAATCGTATTTACCACCCGTATTGATCTTGGAAACACAATCAATCACTTTTCCAAGGGGAATCCCTCGGCCATAGTCTCGAACTTCAACTTTATGTTCTGAAATTTTAACCTCAATGGTGCGGCCATGCCCCATCATGTGCTCATCAATGGAATTGTCCAGTACTTCCTTGACCAACACATAAATACCGTCATCCGGCGCACTTCCATCTCCTAATTTTCCAATATACATCCCCGGTCTCAACCGGATATGTTCCCTCCAATCAAGCGAACGGATGCTGTCTTCGGTATACTTTACTTCTTCTGCCATCGACTAGTTAACTCCCACTTGTGTGGATTTGAATTTTTTGAATAGCAATACAAACAATGCTCCCACCCACACAAAAAGTACAACAGGCATCAGTAAAAACCAAAGATTGTATGCCGAAGCACTAATTACCTCTTGATTGTTGATGGCGTGTACAAATAAGGCTGCTAGCGATAAACTCGCGTTGACCCAGCCCCCAAAAGAATAAAACCATGCCAATAAGTAGTCCCGGTAAGGATCACCAATTGGAAATAGGCGATGTAACTTCCGATTGGCTTTTGTTTCCAAAGTTTTTGGCGTGTAAATCGTGATTAGATTCAACACCAAAAAACCGATCACAAGCGCATAAAAAAAAGTGTTTTTTGCAAAATCTCGTGCCAAAAAGCCTTGATCATCAAAACGAAATCCGATCTGCTCAGGTAGTGCCGCATAGAAATATAAAAGCGCAAAGAGAAAAACCAACACGCTAAAGAAATAGAAAACCTTTCCGAACCTGTAATACATGAAATTTGGGATTTAAGCTGCAATATAACCGATTTGAATAAACCTTCTGCCCTTTGTTTGAGTTCAAAAGTGACAATTTAAGTCAAATTCTATTTTTACTCGTCATCCAGAAGATCTCTATGAAAATTCCAGCGATCTTTGCGCATTCAAATCCACAGGTCATGAAAAATTCAGTTTTGGTATTAATCCTTTCGCTATCCATATGGCTCAACGCCTGTAGTTTTTCAGTGGATGCAGGAAAAATCAATCTAGAAAACTGGAAATCAGATCGCTATGGATGCAAGGGCTTACGATTGCAAGACATGGAAGAGTTCCGCACCATCAAAAACCAATTTTTGGGAATTGATAACCAGGCCCTAATCAAGACTTTTGGAAGACCGGATCGGGTGGAATTGGTGGACAAAAGCCAAAGTTTTTTCTTTTATTTTCTAGAACCCAGTTCAGATTGCGCAGGGGTAGAACTAAAAAAAGAACCCCTTCGGATTCTTTTTAGAATGAATGCATTAAGCAAGGTCTCTGAAGTGACGATTACAGACCAGAATCCATAAAACACAAGGCAGCAGCACCTAAAGTGCCTGCGTTATTCTCAAGAGTAGCTTTTTTCAATTTAAGATCCTTTACATAGTAGGGCGTCAAGAATTTACGAGTATTGTATTCGATGGTTGGCATCATAAACTCCAAACCAGCAGCAATACCCCCTCCAAAATACACATCTGTCACATCCAGCACGCGAATGGTGGAAACTATGGATTCACTGATAATCTCGGCAACTTCCTTAAATACCATCAGCGAAACTTCATTGCCAGTTCTGGCAGTGTCCACCAAAAGATGCGTGCCCAATTCCTTACCTCTCAATTCTCTTGCTTTTTCAGGGTAGGCAGCAATCAAATTGGCCATGATCTTTAAAATCCCTCCCCTTCCAATTAAGGTTTCAAGACCTGCATTCCCTCTAGAAAGCATGTGTCCCATTTCAAGGGCATTGCCGCGGGAACCTTTAAATACCTGTCCATCCAACACCAAGGCACTTCCAATCCCTGTACCCATGGTAATGAATAGAAAATTGGAAGAAACAGTCCCTTTACCAAATTGAAATTCTCCAATGGCTGCAGCTGCTGCATCATTTTCAAGAAAAAACTCATGGTTAGGGAATCTAGAATTCAACGCAGCCTTTAAAGGATAATTGTTCAGTGCAGGTATTGCTGGGATTTCAAGAGGAGTCATGCGGTCCTTACTGATCATGCCTGGCAAACCGACTCCTACCTTTTTTACCTGTGGAAACTTATCCAAATAGGTTCCTATCACCTGCACAAAATTGGGTCCAAAGCCATCCGCATGTTCCCTGTATGCTGTAGTATCCTCTTTGTAAAACTCAATTATGTTTCCTGATTTATCTACTAATCCAATTTTAAGATGCGTACCTCCAACATCTACTCCTAAAAACTGCGTTTCCGAAATATTCATAGTTTAATTCGTCCTTTTCGTTTGCTAAAAAAGCAAAACTATTCCTTTACTTCTTATAATCTTTGCCGATCTCGTAAAAAATTTTGAGAACTGCCGGACAGACCAGCGTGTTTTTTAAGGTTAAGTCCAGAATACCAAGCATATTCTTTCGATCCGTATGGGGGTATTCCCTGCAGGCTTTGGGACGATCTTCATACACCAAACAGCCATTATCTTCACCTAAAAATGGACAAGGCGCCCCTTTGAAAACGTAGTCTCCCTCCTCATCGCGAAAAAGATAGGTGTCGATAAATTCGCTGGAACGCATTCGAAACACCTTCGAAAGGCGATCAATATCCGTTTGAATGAGGATGGGACTCGTGGTTTTGCAGCAATTGGCACAGTCCAAACAATCTAGCTTTTCAAAAACTTCTTCATGTGCCTGATGAAACCTAGCATCCAGATTTTTAGGGCGAGTCGATCTAAGTTTTTCCTTGATTTTTTTATTTGCCGGAAACTCTGACTTACTCTCCTTGGAAAACTTTTCTAAATCTAGGGACATCGCTGATACCTATAAATGGGTTTGAGTTCGAGCAAAAGAATTTATAAAATTGGATTAGTCCCGGCTGAGTGAAATTCCATCGTCATGGATGGTAATCTCCTGAGCTTTGTACAATTGTCCGATGCATTGCTTGAATTGCTTTTTGCTCATGCCTAACACTTTCTGGATTGCCTCAGGGTCTGACTTATCATGAAGTGGTAAATACCCTTTTTCCTGAAGGATTTTCAAGATTTTCTCAGCCCCTTCTTCGTATTTAACTCGACCAAATGGCAGCAATTGAAGGTCTAATTTTCCATCTTCCCGGTGCTTTTTTACCCAAAGCTTACGTACTTCCCCAATTTCCAATTCCTGAAAAACTTCATTGGCGTAAAGCAAACCTTCGTATCGATCTTCCAACAAAACCTTGTATCCAAGCTCCGTTTTTTCAAAAATCAACCCTTCACATTCATTGCCAGCAACATAATCTTTTGGAGCAGGATATAAAAAATCACGGTACTTACTCACGCCAATTAATCGATCAGAGCGGTAATCCACACATACGCGAATCAAGCATTTTTGACCGGCAGTCATTGGCTTAGCCATTTCAGCATTTGGGACAAAAAGATCCTTCAATAATCCCCAATCCATAAATGCACCAAAAGAAGTGACTTCCTTACAGGTCAAAACACCAAATTGATCCAAAAGTAGGTAAGGCGTATCGGTCACAGCCACTGGCCGATCTTCACTATCCGTGTACACAAAAACCGTTACCTCATCTCCCTCCTTCTCTTCACCACTCAAATATCCTTTGGGAAGTAACACTTCTTCACCGTCTCGACAGGCCAGATACGCTCCAAAATCAGTAAAACGATTAATGTATAGGCTGTTAATGAGTCCAAGTTCTTTCATATGCCAAAGGTAAAGATTTATCCTATTTCAAGAGGGATAAAAATTTAAGACAATCCCTGTCAGTAAAGCCACCTGGTAAGTTGGATTTAGCTCTGCTTACCCGTAGTTTTGAACGATATAATTTTGAGTAACTCCCACCCAATTTTACCTTAGTTCTTTAGAGATGAAAAATATTTCAGTCATCGGTTCTGGCACCATGGGCAATGGCATTGCCCATTTATTTGCGCAACACGGTTTTAAAGTAGCCCTTGTGGATCTTTCACCAGATCAACTTAGTAAGGGCATGGCAACTATTGCCAAGAACATGGATCGGCAAATCGTTAAAGGAACCCTTACAGAAGCAGATAAAGATGCTTCTCTGCAGCGAATCACTTCCTACACCAGCCTAGCTGATGGAGTGAAGGAAGCAGATTTAGTAGTAGAAGCTGCTACAGAAAAGATTGATATTAAATTGGATTTATTCCGTCAATTGGATCTACTCGCTCCCCCGACCGCAGTATTAGCCTCCAACACCTCCTCCATTTCCATTACCCAGATCGCAGCTGTGACGCAGCGACCTTCCCAAGTGATTGGCATGCACTTTATGAATCCAGTTCCAGTCATGAAGTTGGTGGAAGTGATTTGCGGCTATGCTACCTCCCGAGAGACCACTACCCGCATCATGGATTTATCGGTTCAATTGGAAAAAGTACCGGTGGAAGTGCAGGATTATCCTGGATTTGTGGCCAACCGGATTTTGATGCCAATGATCAACGAAGCCATCTATACCTTATATGAAGGAGTGGCCGGAGTCTCTGAGATTGATACCGTTATGAAATTGGGGATGGCACATCCCATGGGACCGCTTCAATTGGCTGATTTTATTGGTTTGGATGTTTGCCTATCCATCTTGCGTGTCTTGCACGAAGGATTTGGCAATCCAAAATATGCCCCTTGCCCCTTGCTAATCAACATGGTGGCTGCTGGGTTTAAAGGTGTAAAATCTGGAGAAGGATTTTATTGCTACCCTGCAGGCACCAAAGAGTACCCAGTTTCCCCTAGATTTTTAAAGTAATACCCATCCCCATGCATTTAGCAGTATCTGGAAATATTGGAAGCGGAAAAACCACGCTTACAGAGAAATTAGCAAAACATTACGGCTGGAGCGCTGAATTTGAAGCAGTGGATGACAATCCCTACCTCCCTGATTTTTACGAGGACATGAAGCGTTGGTCCTTTCACCTGCAGGTATATTTCTTGAATTCCAGATTCAACCAAATCAAAAAAATCCAGGAAAGCACAATTTCTACCATACAGGATAGAACCATTTACGAGGACGCCTACATTTTTGCAGCCAACCTGTACAAAAGCAAATTGCTTTCAGAGCGTGACTATGCGAATTACAAGAGTTTATTTGACTCCATGATCGCCCATGTCAAAGCTCCAGATCTCTTGATTTATTTGAAGGCAGATATTCCTAAACTCGTAGGGCAAATTGAAAAACGAGGAAGAAGCTACGAAACAGCCATGCGAATTGATTATTTAAAAAATTTGAACTCCCATTACGAGGAGTGGATTGCCGGCTACAAAGAAGGCAAGTTGTTGATCATTGATGTCAATGAGTTGGATTTTGTGGAGCGTACAAGTGACTTCTCCTTTATTGTTGAAAAAATAGAGCGTGAGATTTTTGGATTATTTGCCTAGGAACTCTTTCAAAATCCAAGATCACAATTAGGCTAATTTTCGCATCAGCCATGCAAATAGCATGCTGCGCTGCTCTTCCTTGGGGTTGATTAAAAGTTGATCCAAGCGCTTCAAAGAGCCTCCTGTCATGATTGTTTCATAAGGGCTCAATCGAATCAGTTTATAGCCATGAATGCGACTAAGCAAATCTACTTGAAGGTGATTGTAGGCAATTAATTTC
>JBILBQ010000019.1:0-39084 GCA_044353615.1 Algoriphagus sp.
GCCTTTTGGGAATCGTTAAAAATTGTGCCTGTAGTACTCATTAGCACCACCACATCGAATTTGGCGAGGTTTTCATCTGTAAATTGATTGGCATCTTCAGAGGTGAACACTGAAAACACATGTTTTTCGCCCATTTTTTTAAGGGCCATTACCCCATTGGGGATAGACTGGTGTCGAAAGCCTGCAGTTTTGGAAAAAACCAACACGCGAAACTGTCCGCCCTGCTGGGCAATCGCCATTAGGCTACTGCTCAAAACGAGTAGGATGGCTAAAAGAA
Source organism: Algoriphagus sp. (assembly GCA_044353615.1). Classification (GTDB taxonomy): domain Bacteria; phylum Bacteroidota; class Bacteroidia; order Cytophagales; family Cyclobacteriaceae; genus Algoriphagus. The sequence continues at coordinate 278 of JBILBQ010000019.1, forward strand.
AGGATTTGTAGCGGTTCATGGGTTATTATTTTAATTGAGTTACAAATTGGTTATTGGATAAGGGGGAATTTTTCCCCTGCTTCTTTTCGTGAAAATGCATTAAAATGCCACCATTCGCTACCGATTCCTGTAAATCCTGCGCCTTTCATCACCTTTCTGAGAATTTCACGGTTGGCAACTTGCGCTTTGGTGATTTTTTTCTCCGCGAGCATCTGTAGTTCGCGATCAGGATAGGCAGGGTAGCCAAAGAAGTCAAAAGGAGTGCCCATATCGAGTGGCTTCCCTGTTTTCAAGTCTTGGATGGTTAAGTCGACGGCCACTCCGAAATTATGAAGGCCTCCAATTTTGGGGTCTGAAACATACAGGGGCTTGAGGCTGTCAGGCTTGTCCAAGCCATCCCACAAAATTTGCTGCACGCGGATCGGTCTTACCCCATCGTAAACCAACAGACTTAAGTTGGGGTACTCCTCCTGCAATGCCTTTTGGGCCTTGGCTAGCATGGCTGCAGCTACAGGCTGCAAGTAGCATCGCGTCAAATCCCCGTACACATCTTGTTGAAAGAAATTGTCTTCCGTAGAATATTTCAACTCCACCTGAATTCCCGGGATTTCCTGCTCAATATCTACCAAGCCTTGCTCCTGCAGTGATTTTTCGAGATCCGTTCCATTCAAATCATTCTCCTTACTCGCTGCATCTTCTTGGAAAAGCGAGTCGCGCTGCGCACTAGAAAAAGCTTGCTGATCACTTTTCGGAGAAGAGCAGGCCAAGGCTAATCCAAGCAAGAGGTAGGACAATTTCTTCATTAGGGAAGCTTTTTCTTGATCACGGTAGCAGAAGCTTGAGCGGTAGGGAGCACCACTACATCGGCAAGAACCACATGCGGCGGACGCGTAAGTGCAAATTCCACTATATCAGCAATGTCTTGGGCGAGCAAGGGAGCATAGCCTTGGTAAATTGTTTCTGCTCTTTTTTCATCCCCTTTGAAGCGAACTAATGAAAACTCCGTTTCCACCAGCCCGGGATGAATGCCCATCACTTTGATTCCAAAGGGGTTTAAGTCCATCCGCATACCATTGGTAAGCGCATCTACAGCATGTTTGGAGGCACAATACACATTTCCATTCGGATATACTTCTTTGCCTGCGATAGATCCGATATTGATAATGAAGCCTGAGTTTCGCTCCGTCATCCCTGGAATAATCGCTTTTGAAACATAAAGGAGGCCCTTTACATTGATGTCAATCATGGCATCCCAATCGTCTACTTTTCCTGTTTGGATGGGATCCAACCCATGTGCGTTGCCCGCATTATTGATCAATACATCAATCGAAGCCCATTCTGAAGGGAGATTAGTCAACAACCGCTCCACTTCGGCTCGATCGCGCACATCGAATAGCAGGGGTAAAAATCGAATCCCCTCGGGGAGTTCCTGTCTCAATTCCTCCAAGCGCTCGCTCCTCCTACCTGTAGCGATCAAGTCATAGCCCATCTTGGCGAGGGTCAAGGCACATGCCCAACCAATTCCAGAGGTTGCGCCTGTCACCAAGGCAATTTTATTTTTCATGTGTACAAGATACTAGGAATGGGAAAACTTGTTGACCTCAGCTGCTGAAAAATTCAATAGATTGTCCGCGATACAGCTAACGGTCAACCGTCCACAGTCGACAGCTGTGGCATTGTTGGGACGGGTTTAGAATCCATACTTCGTACTTGCCTGCCTGCCGCAGTCCTACCTAGCGTAGGCAGGCAGGGTACATTGTTCTTCGTACTTTGCACAATCTTGCCACTTTTCAATAACGAACGCTGAACGCCGATCGAAGAATGTTGAATTGGGAATTCGTAGAACATACGAAACTCGAATCAACACGAATAAAGTCTCGTTTCTTGTATCTCGGCTCTTGATTCTACTCAATTTACTATGGTCTGTCGACCGTCAACTGTTGACTTAAATTTTGTCAGCGGATAATCAACTTCTCCACAGATAGGGGAAAAGAAGGTAGGAAGTGGTAGCAACTAAGACATTGATTGCCAAGAGGCTGAGGAGCTTGTCGCTACTGACGCTCCAATCTAGTCCATCAAGGGCGTTTTTGGAAATACGAATCGCCATCAATAGGATGGGAATAATCACTGGAAAGCTCAAAATTGCCATCAGCGTGGCATTGTTGCCTGCTTTGGAAGCAATGCCGCTGACCATGGTGAGGCTGGCTGAAAATCCCATTGCACCAAGCACAAGGTTCAAAAGGAACAATCCCTGGTCTTGAACTGGGTTACCCAACACCACCGAAAACACCCCATATCCCAGGAGCGCTAAAATCAGGGTAAGGCCGGTGTTATAAAAAATTTTGGAAAGGATGATGGACTCTGGGGAAGCAATCATGTAGTAATACAACTGCCGTCCCTGCTGCTCTTGCACAAAACTTTTGGCTACAGCATTGACAGAAGAGAAAAGTAAAATGATCCAAAAAAGGGCATTCCAAGTTGGAATAGAAAGGTTTCCCATCTTGGCTCCTACACTCAAATAGGTGATAAATACGGCGGACACCACATAAAGCAAGATCCCGTTGAGGGCATATTTTTGCCTCCACTCCAGCGTAATCTCTTTACGAATAAGGACCGAAATTTCCTTCCACATGCCACAAAGGTAGCAAAATCCTTTTCAAGCGTTGAACCTGCCAAAATTGAAAATAAGGGAATAGGGTTTACTCTTACCCCGAATGGCTAGATTCCCGCTACAGGAGCGGGGAGCCCGACAAAAAGACTACCTTTGTCGCATGTCCACTCGCGTCAAAAATCAGGAGGAAATCATCGCCAAACTCGGCATCACCCAGCTCAATCCCATGCAGCTTGCCACGCAAGAGGCAATGGAGAAGTCGGCCCACCTGATCCTCTTATCGCCTACCGGCACAGGAAAGACCTTGGCTTTTCTCCTGCCCCTTCTTTTGCAACTCGATCCCTCCTGTGAGGAGGTTCAACTATTAATTTTGGTCCCTTCCCGGGAGCTTGCCATCCAGATCGAACAAGTCGTTCGACAGATGGGAACAGGATTTAAGGTCAATGCGGTGTACGGTGGCCGCGCGGGGTCAAAGGACAGAATGGAAATCAAACACCGCCCAGCAGTCCTTGTGGGCACGCCTGGACGAGTAGCAGACCACCTGCGCAGGGAAGCCTTTGATACTACCTTTATTCAGAGCCTAGTCTTGGATGAATTTGACAAATCCCTCGAAATCGGCTTTGAAGGAGAAATGCGAGACATCCTCAACGCACTGCCCGGTGTAGGTAGAAAAATCCTTACCTCAGCCACCCAAGGGGTAGAAATTCCGCGTTTTGTGGGACTAAAATCTCCTCAAGTACTGGATTTTCTAGAAGATAAAATCTCCCAGCTCCAAGTCAAAAAAGTCGTCTCCCCGACCAAAGACAAACTCGAAACACTCGGACAGTTGCTGGGACAACTGGGATCGAAAAATGGGATCATCTTTTGCAATTTCAAGGACTCCATCCAACGGGTGAGTGATTACTTAAGTAACCACGATATTTCACACGGCGTTTTTTCTGGGGGCATGGAGCAGATTGATCGGGAACGATCCCTAATCAAATTTAGAAATGGCACCTATCCACTACTCTTGGCTACGGACTTGGCTGCACGAGGAATCGATGTGCCCAAACTGGATTTCATCATCCATTACCACCTTCCCCTCCGTGCAGAAGAGTTTATCCACCGCAATGGACGCACGGCACGCATGAATAGCGAAGGAACGGCCTACATCCTCCAGTACGAGAAGGAGCCCTTGCCCGATTTTGTAGGAAAGCCAGCACTTGAAAAACTGCTTCCCTCCACCCTACCTGCCCCCTCGACTTGGAGCACCTTACTGATTTCAGGAGGAAGAAAAGATAAAATTTCCAAAGGCGATATCGCAGGCTTATTTTTAAAACAAGGCGGGATCAATGCGTCCGAACTTGGCGCGATTGAACTGAAGGTTGATTGTGCTTTTGTCGCTGTAAAATCAGCTGTTCTAGAGCAGGTCCTCCCCAAGGTGAATAATCAAAAACTCAAGGAGAAAAAAGTTAGGATAACGGTGATTTAGTCGATTTTCTGGGTAATCCAACCCAAAAATCTCTAAAAAAAAGGGGCTGAGAATTTAATTTTTTCTCTCTAATTTGGTGTAATTCAAAAGCTTTCCATATTCAGACACCAAATTCACCCAAATGGCCTTCACAAAATCTCTTTTTGTTGCATTCTGCCTTTTTGCCTTATCCTGTAGCCAAAAAGCCAGCGAAATCGACTACACCGATTGGTCTCACTATGGCGGGCCTGAAGATGGTTCGAGGTATTCCGCATTGACCCAAATCAACAAAGAAAACGTAGCCCAACTCGAAGTAGCCTGGACCTATCGTACCGGTGACGCCACAGAGCGAAGCCAGATCCAATGCCAGCCCATCCTCGTGGGTGACCTGCTGTATGGCACCACACCCATACTGAATGTTTTTGCACTCAATGCAGTCACAGGAGAAGAAGTCTGGCGTTTTGATCCGTTCACCGTTTTGGGAGGGGAAAACTCCTGGGCAGGCACCAACCGTGGAGTGAGCTACTGGGAAGAGGGAGACGATAAGCGAATTTTATTTACGGCCGGCAGCTGGTTGATGGCAGTAAATGCGCTGAATGGAGCGCCAATCTTAACTTTCGGGGATCAAGGAAAAGTAGATCTTCGGAAAAATTTAGATCACGACTCGGAAGATTTTCTGATCGTATCCAATTCTCCCGGAGTTGTATTTGAAGACAAATTGATTCTGGGTATGCGCCTTTCTGAGGGACTGGATGCAGCTCCGGGACATGTCCGAGCTTACAATGTAAAAACAGGGAAGCGGGAGTGGATTTTTCATACCATTCCCCAAGCCGGCGAGCCTGGGCATGAAACCTGGGATCCGAAATACATCAAGAAAATAGGCGGGGCCAACAACTGGGCAGGAATGACCTTGGATTATGGCAGGGGGATTGTTTTTGTTCCCACGGGATCCGCTACCTATGATTTTTGGGGTGGCAACCGAAACGGCGACAACCTGTATGCGAACTCGCTTCTAGCTCTTGATGCCCGAACTGGTAAGCGAATGTGGCATTTTCAGGCAGTTCACCATGATGTGTGGGATCGAGACTTTCCCGCAAATCCCAATCTGATTCGCATTCAAAAAGACGGCAAATGGATCGATGCCGTGGCGCAAATTTCCAAACAAGGATATACCTACGTTTTTGATCGGGAAACAGGAAAACCCATCTGGCCGATCGTTGAAACTCCCGTCACCCAATCCCGAATGCCAGGAGAGCTGAGTTCGAAAACCCAGCCTATCCCCTCCTTGCCAGAACCGTTTATGAACTTGGTTTTTGCCGAAAAAAGCATCCTCAATCTGAAGCCTGAATGGGAAAAAGACATTCGTGACCAACTTTCAAATGCCATTTTTGGGGATACCTGGGCACCTCCACACCCGGAAAAGTCGCTCGTGCTTTTTCCAGGCATGGATGGAGGCGGTGAATGGGGTGGCGCTTCCTTTGATCCGGAATCCCAAACCCTTTATGTCAATGCCAACCAAATTCCTTGGCTCATTGAGATGACTCCAAATGCCAACTTTGGCGGGGTAGGTCAATCCATTTATACCAATTACTGTGGGAATTGCCATGGTTTGGATCGAAAGGGAAATCCTCCGGCTGTTCCAAGCTTGATCGGTCTCGAAGAAAAATATGATGCTAACTCCTTAAGTCTCTTACTTCAAAAAGGACGAGGAGCGATGCCTTCATTCTCCCATATTTCTGCGGAAGAGCGGGGAGTTTTAGTGGATTACCTACTAGGTAAGGCCGATGAAGAAAACAAAAAAGAACTGGAAACCGAAAGCTCCAAACTTTACCCCCGCTACTACATGAAGGGATACAAACAGCTCCTCACCAAAGAGGGAATATATGGTTCCAACCCTCCCTGGGGCTTGTTGACGGCCATCGACATGAAAACGGGCTTGAAAAAATGGCAAATCCCGCTTGGATCTGTGGACTCGCTAAAGTCAATGGGCATTGAAAATACCGGCATCGAAAATTACGGTGGACCAGTGGTCACTGCCGGCGGTCTACTCTTTATCGCGGCCACCAAAGATGGAAAAATCCGAGCTTTTGATAAGGAAACTGGCAAACTCCTTTGGGAAGCGCAGCTGCCAGCAGCAGGCCATGCTACCCCAGCGGTCTATGAAAGAAATGGAAAGCAATACCTTGTCATTGCCTGCGGAGGTGGGAAGGGTACCAAAAGTGGGGATGCCTATGTGGCTTTTGCCTTACCGGATTAATCTTTGGACATTACTTTGATACCCAGCTAGGGGTAACAAAAATGAATCCCTCGGTTTTAGCCGAGGGATTCATTTTTAGGGGGTATTATTGGAATACCTAGTTGGAAATCCAGGTTAAAAAATTCAAAACGCTCTTTCGTCCAAGTGATCCCCCAACTTCAATCGAGGCACCCCTTTTTCCATCCATGCTGGAGCCGATAGCCCTTTGAGGTGGTGGTCAAAGAATTCCATCATCCGAACGCTGTAATCCTTTCGGTTTTCCAGTTTGCCCAGCCCATGATTTTCTCCGAGGTACTGCACTAGGATTACTGGTTTTTTGAGGCGGCGTAGGGCATTGTAAAACTCGATTCCTTGGGTAAAGTCCACCGCTCCATCCTTGTCGTTGTGGAGCATCAGAAGCGGTGTTTGTACATTTTTGACGTGGTAAATGGGGCTATTGCGTTCGTAGGCATCCCAATTTTCCCAAGGACCTCCCAAAAATCTTCCTTGAGAAGATTCAAAAATGGTCATGTTGGCTTCGCCAGTATTCCAGTAGATGAGGTCGTACATGGAAATCATGTTCGTGAGAGGAGCACCAGCAGCAGCAGCCTTAAATCGGTTGGTCTGGGTGATCAAGAAGGAAGTTTGGTAACCTCCCCAGCTGTGTCCATGGAGTCCCATTTTGTTGGGATCAACCACCCCCGTTTGGATGGCAGCATCAACCGCAGGGAGCACCGCCCAAAGGGCTGACATGCCCGGATCATCCAATTTGTATACAATGTCTGGCATCAGCACCGCATAGCCGTTGCTCGTGTAGACGCTAGGATTCCAACCAGTGCCGCTATAGGATGGATTGGACCAGTTGTGCAGGTTTTGAGAGAGCTTCTCGTAGTAATAAATGATGGTGGGATAGCTTTTTCCCGCCTGGTAGCCAGCAGGAAGCAACAGTGCTGCTTGCAGGGAATCTCCCTTGGCAGTTACGTAGTCCACCAACTTAACTCCTGAAGACCAGGCAAATTTGCCCGCATCGGGAGCATTTTCGGTCACCTGCTTTGCATTGCTCAAGCTGGCATCCGCAAGGAATACTTGGGTAGGCTGATTAAACTTTTCTTTGGTGTAAGTAAATACCCCTGCCTTTTTGGCTTTCGCTAAACCTTGAATATTCGCATCTTCCCAAAGTAGTACTTTTAGCCCAGGGGCAAGGCCCGCTTTGGCAGGGGAAAGCGAACCGATTCCTGTCTTTTTGTTTCGCTCCCCATAAAGCCGAATGTATAGGGGCTTGCTCAGGTCTATCCCTTTTTCATCCGCGTTCAAGTTGACCCGGTACTGGTACCGAATGTGCTGGGCCTTTCCATTTTGGGTGAGGTTGAAGGGGGCTTCTTTGCTGGACATAGGGATTTGCCAAATGTCCCATCCATCGCGGATCAATACATACTTGCTATCACTACTCCAGCCGAGTGGGTTGTGGAGTGGCTTATCGAGGTTTTCATCTTCATCCACATCTACCACGGAAACGGGAAGCTTCTCGGTTAAGTTGCTGTGGGTTTTCGCAAGGATATCGTAGGCATAAAAGTGCCCATCCTTGCCATAGAGTAACTTTTTACCATCGGTAGATGGCCGAGGCATGGAGGCAAAGGTAGGCTGGTAAAATTTCTCTAGGAGCAAGGTTTTCGCACCTGTAGCCACATCGACAAGGAAATAATCGAGGTAGGTCTGTCCGTTCAGGTTATTGTCCAATTCATAGGCCCCTGGATCTGATCCTAGTGCATGACGTTGTTGTGGCAAAAGATTGAGTTCCCGAAGGCTGCTGTCTTGCAGTGCCAAATGGGTTTTTGTAGTTGGGTCGTACACGGCCCAGAAACTCGCGTTTTTATCCATCCCTTCCATCACCTGTTGTCGGGATTGCATGCGATCGTCTTCCCAATGCCAGATGGTCATTTCTGGTTTCTTGGCGTCAGAAGCCTTCTTCTCTGGAGAGGCGCCAGTATTGAGTTTGGCAATAGCTTTTTGAAGATCGGAAACCGACTTGATGGTGGAATCTGCCTTAATTTTTTCGAGGTTGGCCACTTCTGCTTGTTGAACTGAATCTTGGTTTACCTCCTGCTTCGATTTTACTTTCTCCGCCAACACCAGCGGGTGAATTCCATAGAAGAGGCGCGTCAGGTCATCCGACCACATCGGCCGTTTGTTGGGACTGATGGTGTAGGCTGGATTAAATCCAAGGCTATCTAAAGCGGGATCGTACAACGTTACCTGTGGATTGGACAGGTTTTTCACGCCAAGGACCGACCCTTTTTCTTGTTTGTATTTCTTATCCTTTTTGAATTTGAGCGCTGCAAAGGCATCCCCCTTATCCGTCCAGTTGATGCCTTGGTATCCTGCTTCATCTGAATCTAAAACCGATACGCTGTTGCTGGCCAAGGAAAGTAGGTAGAGGCCATTGCCTTGGGAGTTGGCCGCATCTACGGTATAGGCTAGGTGGCTGCCTTTTTTGTTTACCGCCTGCTCACGGACGTTGCCAAGATTCTGGGACTTACCTGTAGCCAGGTGATACAGCAATACATCCGAGCCTTTGGAATCCCCACTTCCTTCCTTGGGAAGGGTCATCAGCAGGTGGCTTGCCACCTCGCCATTAAAGTAATACCCTGAAATGCCCGCGAAGGTCTTTTTATCTCCAGAGGCCAATTGAATTAGGTGGAGTTTTTCCTTGAGCGGCTTTCCATTGGCTTTTTCGTTGGCCTGCTTTTCGATGAACTTGGAAAATTCTTTGAAGGCGATCCACTGGCTGTTGTCGCTAAACTCAAAACTGGCAAAGGAAGTATTCCCGATTGGAAAAGACTTTTTACTGCTTGGGTCGGCCACTTTTTGGAGAATCAATTCCCCGTCGGCTTCGATGCCTGTGAGCACATAGGCCATCCATTGCCCATCGGGAGAAAGTTTGAATCCAGAGTTGGGCATGGATTTCCAAGTGGCGACGTCTTTCCAAGACATCGAGATAGGTGCCTGTACTTGAGCCTGCGCGATGGAGATTGAAGCCAACGCAAGGAGGAAGAGGAGGAAGATTTTTTTCATAGGATTAGATAAAGACTGGGTTAAATGGGTTTAATTCTTTGAATTTTTTAAACCCTAAAATCAACTCCTAATTAGGGTTTCTTGTACACCACTTTTCCTCCTACCACAGTCAACTGTACCTTGGCTTGCAGAATTTCATCCTCCGGGATTTCCATGATGTTTTTATCATACACGGTGAAGTCGGCGGCTTTGCCTACCTCGATAGAACCCTTGAACTTCTCTTCAAACTCAGCAAAAGCACCGTCCAAGGTATAAGACTTAAGCGCCTGCTCTCGGGTCATTTTTTGATCTCCTTCGTAGCCCCCTTCTGGAAGTCCCTGAAGGGTCTTGCGGGTCACGGAAGCATAAAAAGATGGAAGCGGATCAACAGGCTCTACTGGAGCATCGGTCCCATTGGCAATGCGTGCACCAGTTTGGAAAAGCTTCTGCCACACATAGGCTCCATCAATGATGCGCTTCTCGCCTAGCCTATCGATGGCCCAAGGACGGTCCGAACTCAAGTGAATCGCCTGCATGGCGGCAATGACACCAAGTTGCCCAAAGCGAGGAATATCATCCGGATGCAGGTGCTGTGCGTGCTCGATGCGGAAACGGTGGTCGGCAGCTTTTGGGTTTTTGGCCAAAGCGGCTTCAAATCGATCCAAAATCTCCTGGTTGGCACGATCGCCAATGGCATGGGCACAAACCTGGAATCCAAGTGGCAGCGCTCGCTCTGAAACCTCAGTCACCACTGACATGGGCAAGGTCTCGTGCCCACGATGGCCCGGCTTGTCCGAATAATCCTCCAGCAACCAAGCTCCCCAAGGACCCAATGCACCATCGCAATTGAGTTTGATGGATCGCACCGTCACCCAATGTTGCGGATCAATCATCGGCCCTTTTTTGTACCATTTCTCCAAAAGCTCTGGCTGTCTACCGGTGAGCATGATGTACATGCGGGCAGTGAGCTTGCCCTCTTTTTGAAATTTCTGTACTAGGTCGATGACCTCCTGGCCTGAACCTGCATCGTGAAAGGAGGTGATGCCCTTTTCAGCAAGTTCTTTCAAGGCTAGCGTCAGTGCCTCCTCATTCTTTTCAGGGGTAGTTTCAGGGATCAATTTGACCACTAGCGCTGAGGCACGCTCAACGAGGACCCCAGTAGGGTTTCCTAACTCATCACGCAGCACCTCTCCACCCTCCACTTCTTGGGTGGGCGATTCGCTGCGCAAAGGCGTGATGCCTGCCAGGTCCATGGCCTTCTGATTCACAAAGGAGGCATGCCCAGAGGCATGAGCAAGATAAACGGGGTTATTAGGACTCACGGCACTGAGCGCATCGTGGGTTTGAAAGCCTTTCACGGTCTTTTCCGGCATTTTAAGCCACTTGTCCTGGTGCCATCCTCTACCGGTAATCCAGTCGCCTGGCTTGGCTGTGGCTGCCGCTTCCCCTACTTTTTGGATGAGCTCCTCGTAGGTCTTCACCCCCATCAAGTCGATTTCGAGTTTGTTGTAGCCAATCCCCATCAGGTGGGCATGGGATTCAATAATTCCAGGAGTCATGGTCTTGCCCTGAAGATCAATCACCTCGGTACTGCCCCCCACATAGGCCTGAATTTCTGCTGTGGTGCCGACAGCGAGGATCAATCCGTCTTTGACGGCAACAGCCTCCACCTTGGGATTGGATTCGTCCACGGTGTAGATGATTCCATTGATAAAAACTTGGTCGGCAGGTGCTGGCCCAGATTGGCAGCTCCACAGGAGTAGTAAAGTGAGGCCTGCAAAAAGAATGTTTTTCATGTAGCGTAGATTTGAATTTCTAAACTAGCTTATTTGGTTTATGTTGACAAACCGCTGACACAATTGATGAAAAATGCCACAAGAATCGCTAAAAATACCGCGAGCTTAGTTTACCCAGATTTTTCGCACCTGCATCCGCTGATCGGCAGACACAAGCTGTAAGAAATAAAGCCCGGGAGCAAGGGTCCCCGCATCGATCCGAACGGCTTGCCTCGCAGGAATCACTACATCTTGAAGAATCACTTGACCCAAGCTAGAAACCAACCGCCCAGTAGCGGGTAGGTTAGAGACTACCTGGAAGGCCCCAGATGTTGGATTAGGAAAGCTGCTCACTAAAAATTCTGCTTCTGCATCTCCGTCCATAGTTACGGCGCTGAGGTAAATCAGCCCCCCTCCACGAGTACCTAGAATCAGGTCCTCTTCCTCTCCCAAAGTAGATTTCACCGCGGCAAGCCATGTGGAGCGACCCAGGCGTAAGGGGAAATCTTGGTTTTGGATGCGAACGAGCACCTCTTCCCGAACGGGTGCATTGAGAAAGTCTGTGGTTCGGAAGATTCGACCCGTCTGATCTACCGAATACAGGTTTGGCCGCTCCCCCTGGCTGATGGCGATACTTAGGTTACGGTTGGCAGGGTTGTCTTGAAATCCTAGAAAATTAGCAGCCTTTCGAACTGCCTTTTTTGCAGCAAGGTCAATTTCGTAGCGTGTTAGCGTTCCAGTGGAGGAAGCTACAAGCAACTCGTCCTTGCCTTGGAAACTAAAAAACAAGAGCTGATCCGCCGGCTGCAAGCTTAACCCTGACAAGGGGTAATTTACCCAAGAAGCCCCTTCCTTTAGTAGCAAAACGGGTGTTGGGATTCCTGTGCTGCCCCTACGGGTACCAGTGGCAAAAACAAAGGCTTCTTTAGCGCTGGATGAAAATTCAAGGAGGGAGAGATCAAGTAATCCCAAAGAAGACAGCCCCAAATAATCTGAGTCCAGAAGTTCAAATTGGCTCCCAGAGTAGCGGAAACGAAAAGTTTGACCGACAATTTTATCCCCTTTTTTCGCATTAGCGGTCAGCAGCAGCTCCCCCGAAAAGGCAGTTCCGCTAAAAAATGGGCGCGTATTTTCACCCAGATCCAACACTTGATTTTGGAGGATCGGACGGGGGATTCCGGTGGATTTTTCCAGTTTGACGATCGACTGGGAGAAATCAATGCCAAAAGGAGCGGCCGTTTCGTTGGTATTCAAACTGATCACTAGGGATTCATCGAGAAACTGTCCCACATGGAATCTTGGAAAAACGGGCAAGGAACCGAATCCTGGAACTTGATTGGAAAAAGTGGTAAAGCGAGGGCTTACTGCCGTACCCGAATTGGGTAGGAAATAAAGAGTATTGCATTCTTCTCTACCCAAGAGTAGATCAGGAATACCATCTCCTGTAAAGTCCCGATACAGGAGACTATGCCCTCCCGCATGTTGGATACGGGCTAGATCTAAGGGAGCTGCAGGTGTATCAAGAGTCCTGCCGTCACAGGTCAGCCCAAAGCTGATCTGGCTACAGGCACAAAACTCAAAGTTGCCCCAATGCCGAACCGGGAAAGCAAAGCCATCGATGTCGGGAACGCCCTTGCGCTCCACGGAAGTATTGCGGTAGTATTCCAGGTAGTCGCCTACGGCAAAATTGAACAGCAGCAAGTCCAAATCCCCATCGCCATCCAAGTCTTGCAGTAGCGGGGTATCTAGGTTATTGGCGGGGATATTATTGGCCCCCTCCAGGCGGAGGAAATTTTGGGCCAGTGTCCAGGAAATCTGGGCTCCCGAAGTCGTATTTCGGTAGGCACGGATACCAAGAGGAGTCGAGGTAAACAAGTCTTTTTTACCGTCCCGATCAAAGTCGACCAACAGCAAAAATCCACTGATTTCCGACGGAAAAAAGTAGCTGAGTTCGGGACGGATACGAAACTGTTCCCCTGTCTTTTCAAAAACTTGAAGTTGCCGGGAATTGATGTCCCAGACCACCCACTCCTCTTTTTCATCCCCAGTCAGGTCCATCGTTTGGATCTGGGCCGAATTGATTCCCATCGAAAACCCATTCGGCAGGACTTGCCCATTCACTTGAATGGTTTTGCGCTGATCCAATTCCATGACCTTCTGCGCCAATGCAGGCGTAGAAAACCATAAAAAAATAAGGACAAGGATTTTTCGCATGGTGTGGAGCATCTCAATTAAAATAAAACGGAGCCCTCACTGCAAAGATGCTTCGATTGCTTTATTTTGTATCAAATTTTTAAAAAAATGAACCTAGATACGCTCTACTCCCTTTTTCTCCACAGCACTGGTGTAAGTACCGATACGCGAAAAATTGATGCGGGAAACCTGTTTTTTGCGTTGAAAGGACCCAATTTTAATGCGAATGCCTTTGCCCCCACCGCCTTGGAGATGGGTGCTTCGGCAGTGGTGGTGGATGATTCCACTGTGGTTCCAGCCGGGGATGCCCGCTATTTTTTGTGCGAAGATGTGCTCAGTACCTTGCAGCAAATCTCCACTTTTCACCGGAGAAAATTCAACATCCCTGTCATTGGTTTGACTGGATCTAACGGGAAAACCACCTCTAAAGAACTTTTGCACAGCGTGTTGAAGCAAAAATTCAATACGCTCGCCACGATAGGAAATTTGAACAACCACATCGGCGTGCCGCTGACCCTGCTGCGCTTGAAGTCCGAACATGAGCTAGTCATCGTGGAGATGGGAGCCAACAAGCAAGGAGATATTGAGGAACTTTGCGTCATCGCAGAACCTACCCACGGCTGCATCACCAACATTGGGAAAGCGCATCTGGAAGGCATGGGAGGTCCTTCAGGCGTGTTGAAGACCAAAACAGAACTGTTCCAATTCCTGAAGGATCACCAGGGCACCGTATTTATCAATACCCAAGATCCAATCTTGGCACCACTAATTTCTCGATTTGAGCAGCCGGTTCTTTTTCCGGCAAAAGGAGATTTTTGCGAGGTCCAGTTTGAGGAAGCAGATCCCTTTGTGGCCTTTTCGGTTCCTGGAATTGCAGGCACGCAGGTAAGTTCGCTCGTGGGCGCCTACAACTTTGGGAATATCGCCAATGCAATCACCATAGGCACCTATTTTGGTGTGCCGATGGAGGACGCCGTTCGTGGGATCTTGCAATACACCCCAGAGAACATGCGCTCGCAACTGGTGGAAAAGCGCAGCAATGTGATTGTGCTGGACGCCTACAATGCCAACCCTTCCAGCATGGAAGTCGCCATCCGCACCTTTGGCAAGATGACCGGCAAGAAACATAAAATGGTTATTTTGGGTGACATGTTTGAGCTTGGAGAATACGCGGAAGAGGAGCACCGAAAGCTGGGCGAGCTGGTGAGTGAATATGCCTTTGACAAAGTTTGCTTTACAGGTAAGCTGATCGTATCCGCACTCGAAAAAGCCCCTACTGCCCTGTACTTCCCCGACCCTTTTTCCTTCCGCAACTGGCTGGAAGACAGCAAACTCGAGGACTACTTGATCCTAATCAAAGGAAGCCGAGGCATGAAGCTAGAGACGCTGGTGGAGTTTATTTGATAGGTCCGACCTTTGAGGTCTTTCAGACCGCGAAGGTTGAGTGACCTTTGAGGTCTCCAAGACCTCGAAGGTCTATGCAGCAGATGTTAAAACTAAACCTTCGCTGTTTGAAAAAAAACAGCAAAGGTTACTCCAAGACCTCGAAGGTCTAAATGCTTGAAATAGAATACAACAGTTGTTAAGACTAAACCTTCGCTGTTTTGAAAACAACAAAGGTTAGTTAGTACTTTCACACCTGAAACCTATCCTTACCAATCGCCATGCGTCCTTACCTTGATTTTCTTTCAGCCCTAGCCGAACACAACCACAAAGAGTGGATGGATGCCAACAAATCCTGGTACCAAAGCACCCGGGCGAGCTTGCTTGAGGACGCAGAAATTCTACTCCAGGAAATGGTCGCATTGGAACCTAATTTGGCCGCCTTCAAAGCCAAAAACTGCCTGTTTCGGCAAAACCGAGATGTTCGCTTCTCGGCAAACAAAAACCCTTACAAAACCAATTTTGGGGTTTACTTTTCTCCAACAGGAAAGAATTCCCCGGGTCCAGGCTATTACCTACAGATTCAGCCGGGCAACTCATTTTTGGCAGGGGGAATCTGGATGCCCGAAGCGGAAGTGCTCAAAAAAATCCGCAAAGAAATCGACTTTAGCGGCGCACAACTTCAGCAAATCGAACAATCGCCCTCCTTCAAGAAACTCTTTTCTGGCATCGAAGGCGAAAAACTGAAAACGAGCCCTAGAGACTACGAGGCCAGCCATCCCTACATTGACTACCTCAAACTGAAAAGCTTTACCGTTTCCCATCCCATTTCCGATCAAGCTATTCGTACTGGAGCCTTTATCAAGTTCGCCTTGGATGGTTTTTATGCGATGAAACCCTTCATCGACTTTCTGAGCCAAGCTTTGGAAGAAGTGGAAGACGGCGCTGACCTGCTATAAATCCCCAGTTGGAATTGGTAAAGGATTCCCGTCCTCGATAAAATCTTCTTACCTTTGCGCCATGGTAGATTTCAAACAAATCCTTTCCGTTTCCCTTATCCTATTTTCCGTCATCGATATTTTGGGATCTATTCCCATCATCATCAACCTTCGGAAGAAAGTGGGTCATATTCAATCTGGGAAAGCAACTATTGTAGCAGGAATCTTGATGATTACTTTCCTATTGGTTGGAAAGGGCATCCTAAACTTGTTTGGCATCGGCGTGGAAGACTTTGCGATTGCGGGAGCCTTGATCATTTTTGCTTTAGGAGCAGAGATGATTTTGGGAATTGAGCTTTTCAAGCCTGATCCAGAAGCTACAGCTAGTGCCTCTATCGTACCCATCGCATTTCCATTGATCGCTGGAGCGGGTACGCTTACAACTATCTTGACCTTGAAGGCTGAGTTTGAACAGATCAACATTGCCATAGGCATCCTGCTCAACCTGATTTTTGTGTTCATCGTACTAAAAAGCACGAATTGGCTGGAGCGCAAACTTGGAAAAACAGGAGTAGATGTACTTCGAAGAATATTTGGAATTATCCTCTTGTCGATTGCTGTAAAAATCTTCAAGACCAACGCCTTTCCTTTAGCTGGAGGATGAAAAAACTAGGCTTCACTTTTTTTGATTTCTTTGTTGCATGATTGTCATTTTCACAGATGGAGCAGCCAAAGGCAACCCAGGTCCTGGGGGCTATGGGGCTGTACTAAAGTTTGGTCAGCACCGAAAAGAGCTTTCTGAAGGCTTCCGATTGACAACCAACAACCGAATGGAACTCCTAGCCGTGATTCGTGCGCTCCAAGAGATCAAGACTACGGAGTATCCCGTTCAGGTCTATTCGGATAGCAAGTACGTGGTCGATGCCATCGAAAAAGGCTGGCTCTGGTCTTGGCAGAAAAAGGGGTTCAAAGACAAAAAAAATCCGGACCTCTGGCTTCGCTACATCCCGCTACACCTCAAGTTCAAGCCCAAGTTCTTCTGGCTTAAAGGGCATGCAGGTCATCCCGAAAATGAGCGTTGTGACCAGTTGGCCGTGGCCGCAGCCGAGCAGCCCAACTTACCTGCAGATACCATCTACGAGCAACAAGGGTAACCATTACTTTTTTTGAGATTTACAGCAGTTGATCCATGGTCACCACTGGAATATCGCTGCGCAGCACTTCCTGGAGTGGCTGATGTGCTGACTTTGGATAGGTCCAACCTTCGGCACTCAGTTCCCAAAGCAGGGGAGCTAAATTTTGCACTGCTGCTTTACAGCCTTGGACGATGGCGCCCATGCTGCCTGTTTGCTTGGAAAGAAGCGCCTCATTTTCAATCTCAAAAGGTCCCGTAAATCCTTTCGCTTTCACTAGGCCCACAAAGGATCTCCAATCCATGGAATCCCCTAGTCCAAATCCTGGAAGCGTGGCCTCGTAATGGTGTCTATCCCAAGGGTTTTTACTGGAAGTAATCCCGACTTTCTCAGCCCAGTCGGGCCGAATTTGTTGCATGGGGTACATATTGCCCCAAAAGGGATCGGAGACGTTTCGCGTGGACTTCACATGGATTCGCCTTACTCTGCTCATGTCTGTATGCTGCATCACGGCTACTGGATTGGTATGCTGCCAAACATCGTGGGAGGGGTCGTAGATCTCTCCGTGGTTTTTTTCGGGGACGAGCTCATACATCAGTTTGCGCGCTGCCAAGACCCCACTTAGGTTATTGAAGGTGCCCGTATATCCCGAACTTCTCCATCCTTCCATGGGACAATTTTCATAGACCACTGTTACCCCAAGGCTTGCCGCATAGCGGATGATGGGTCCAAAAATCCGCTGGTATTCCAACAAATTTTTCTCAAATCCACCCTCTTCATTCCCCAGCTCGTGATTGTAGCCTACAAAAGTACCTACCGTCACGTCGTTGTCATCGCCTCCCAATAGGTAGGCGATGCGGATCAGACGGAGGAGGTGATTTTGGTTGTGAATTCGGTGGATGGGATCTCCGCCGATAAGATTTTCAAAGGCTCCAATGGACAAGCGAAGGGCTGCTTGGTTAAACTGGCGCAGCAAGCTTTGGGCTTCCTCAGGACCAAAATTCAGGTAATCCAGGTGTGTAGCCACGAAATCATTTCGTGTACCATCCTTGCGAAAAACACAAAGATCTAGTCCTTGAACACCAATTTGAAGTGCTTTTTCAACCGTCTCCTTCAGAGATAGCTGATCAAAAGCAGAGGTCATGATCCAGATGGGATTTGCCATAAAAAGAGATTTGAACGAAACATACGCAATCCCTCGGAAGGAAAAAAGTGACTCTTGACCTACTCGGAGCCTTCCGTGCCTGAATAGCGTCTTCTGATGACGATTTTTTGTTTCTGCCGGTCCCACAAGGCTTGCGCCAAATCTGAAGCAAGCTGCTCAGGGGGAGATTCGGAAAGGATTTTTTTGAGGGTATTCTCTGACAAATCTATCCGGTAGCAGATTTGAAGAAGACGTTCTAGATTTTTGTCGAGCAGCTGTTTCAGGGCCTGGGTGATCACCGCCACCGCTTTTTGCTCGTCAAATTCCTCGCGTAGCTCAGGAAGAGCTAGCTCCTGGGTGACCAAGGCAAAAGTTTCTTCGGCAAGGGTTGACATCTCACTAAGGTATGAAAAAGCCCCGTGGATACGGGGCTAAGGGTTAGGCTTCTTTTTCAGTGGAATCACTCTCCTGAAATACTTCCGGGCAGTTTTTATAAATAATCAGGTACCAGGCATTCAATTTCTTGATGTCGGACACGTACACGCGGTCCTGATCAAATTCTGGCAATACAGACTTTAGGAAAGCGCGCAACTCGGCATCGGTGGCGCTAGCATCTACTCCTGTGTCGCCCTGATAGTTTGCTTCGATTTTCTTCATCACAGACTCCAAAGGTTCAGCACCTTCTTCGGTGAGTGTATAGATGGAAATATCCTTAAGTACGGACACGCGCATAGACATGCCAGCGACCAATTTGGTTTTTTTCTCGTCCAAGGCTTCAAGCACCACGCCAGAGCGGGTAGGGCTTACGATTTTGTACAATCCCGGCTTTCCGGCTACGGATGCAATGTCTTTAAAATTCATATTCTTTAGAGATTCAGGCTGCAAATATAGCAGTATCCATCAATTTGTACGCTGGGATTCAAATTCCGACACCAGCTCTGCCATGTACTGGATTACCTCGTCCTTGGCTTGGCCTTTTTCTGCGGAAGTCACAAAATAATCTGGCGTGTCTCCAAAGATCTCAACCAGCTTATTCAAAAATGATTTTACGTTTTTATCGGTCTGCGTTTTGGACTGCTTGTCGGCTTTGGTAAAAGCCACTACAAACGGAACATCTTCTTCCCCACACCAATTGAGAAACTCCAAATCGATGGTTTGTGGCTCCAAACGACTATCAATCAATACAAATACCCCGCAAAGGTTGGTTCGGGTAGTCAGGTAGGTACTGATCATTTTCTCCCACTTCACCTTTTTGTCCTTGCTTACTTTAGCAAATCCATAGCCTGGCAAATCCACCAAATACCACCGGTCATCGATATTAAAGTGATTGACTAACTGTGTTTTACCTGGCTTTTGGGAGGTTTTAGCTAGCTCCTTCACTCCGGTGAGCATGTTGATCAAGGAACTCTTGCCTACATTGGAGCGCCCGATAAATGCAATTTCTGCTCGATCGGGCTTTGGGCACTTGGAGACGTCGGTATTGCTAACTAAAAAGGTGGCTTTTTTGATCATGTCTTTTAAATAGGATACAAAAATAGGCTTTTATTTTGGAAGCACTTTGCCGGAAGGGCTCCAACAATTTTCATATCCTCGGGTTTGTGTAGTAATATTGTACCAACAAAGAAGAATCGTGATGACTGTCCTCCCCTACAAAGATAAGCAAGACCCTAAAAAAGCGCAGGTAGCTGAAATGTTTAACAGCATCAGCCCTAAATACGATTTGCTAAACCATGTGTTGAGCCTAGGTATTGATATCATTTGGAGAAAAAAAGCCATCAAACACCTCAAAAAAGATGCACCAAAGTTGATTTTGGATATTGCTACTGGTACAGGTGATTTTGCAATTGAGGCACTCGCCTTAAACCCAGACAAAATCATCGGAGTAGACATTTCCGAAGGCATGCTTTCCGAAGGACGCAAGAAAATGGTGAAGCGTGGGCTTCAAGAAAAAATCGAAATGCTGATGGGAGACTCCGAAGGACTTCTCTTTGAAGACAATAAATTCGATGCAGTGATCGTTTCCTTTGGAGTTCGGAACTTTGAAAATTTGGAAAAAGGGTTGGCAGACATGTATCGTGTGCTTAAGCCAGGAGGGAAAACGGTAATCTTGGAATTTAGTAAGCCTAAATCATTTCCAATGAAGCAAGCTTATGGGTTTTATTCGAATGTGATTCTTCCCCAAATCGGTAAAATTGTATCCAAGGACAATTCTGCCTATACTTACCTTCCCGAGTCCGTGGAAGCCTTTCCAGATGGAGAAAATTTTCTAACCATATTAAAAAAAGTAGGCTTTCACAGCACACTATGCAAACCACTCACTTTTGGCATCAGTTCCATCTACGTAGGGCAAAAGTAATTGTCCTCAGCCTCCTGCTGCTGTGCGTAGTTGCCAAAAGTAATGGGCAAGGGTATTTCGGGCTAACCAATAATCCAGGTTCGGATGATAAGCTAACCTCCTATGGTTTCTTCCTTGGAGTACATACTGCCAGCTACCAACTTCGTTACTCTCCTGAGTTTCTAAATCCAGCAAACGTGGCTAACAATTCCATTCATTCCATCTACCCGAAATTTACCCCGGGATTTTCTTTGGGATTTATAGGCATTTTTCGCTTTCACGACCAGGCCACCATGATTTTCACCCCAAAAATTGGCTTTTACGAGTACAAAGTAGACGTCAACTACTTTGATGGGGCTACGGCAACCCTTCCAAATACTTCAGACAATACCGCCTTACCTGGCTTAGGATACCGCAGCGAAGAACTGGTAAATGAAGCCACCATGGTAGAACTTCCTGTGGTTTTTAAATACCGCTCCATGCGATTCAACAATACCCGGATGTACTTTATAGGGGGAGGAAGCTATCTTTTTAATACCAAGGCCCAAGAAGAAATCAACATTGATCCTATTGTGACCACCAAACGAGATTTTACGGTGGAAGCGGGGATGGGTTTTGAATTTTACTTCAAGTACTTCAAGTTTGCCCCAGAGATCCGCTTCTCGCACGGCATCAACAACCTCTATGTGGCTGATAAAACAGCCCCAGAAATAAGAGATGCCATCTCCTCCCTTCGAAGAAAAGGGGTGTCGATTGTGTTTAACTTTCAGTAGCTTTTTCTGGTCAACTGTTGACGGTCGACGGACCACAGTCGGTAGGTATATCCTACAAAAAACGTATTAAAATTACATCCTAAACTCGTCCCAACAACGACTCGGCTGTCGACAGTGGACTGTTAGCTGTTGACATAACCCAATTTTACTAAGGACAAGAATTCGGATAATCATATTTCTTTTTTTATCTCGGTTGCCTTTGTCTATTTTGAGGCCATGAAGCGGAACACCAAAACCGAAATCCTCGCAGGGGTCAGTACCTTTTTAGCCTGTTTTTACATCATCATCGTCAATCCAGCGATTCTTTCGGCTACAGGAATGCCTTTCTCTGCCGTCGTTACCGCCACGGTATTGGTATCCTCATTTGGCAGCTTGATGATGGGGCTTTATGCCAAAAACCCCATCGTGGTAGCCCCTGGCATGGGGATCAATGCATTTTTTACCTACACTGCCGTTCTGGGATTTGGCCTAACGATTGAAGAAGCTTTGGGCGCGGTTTTCTGGTCCGGAGTTTTATTTCTACTTCTTTCCCTATTCAATACCCGAGAAAAAATCATTCGCGCCATTCCAAGTTCCCTACGTCATTCTGTATCCGCTGGGATAGGACTTTTTATTTGTTTCATTGGTTTTCAAAATGCTGATTTCATTGTGGCCAACCCAGCCACCTTGGTGAGCATGGCTTCGTTTAAAGATCCCGTAACGCTCACCTTCCTTGCTGGCTTACTCTTCACGGGAGCATTGACCCTTCGGAAAGTTCCAGGAGCCCTCCTTTTTGGCATCGCCTTTACCACCTTGCTCGCTTGGCCGATAGGGCGCTGGTGGGGTGATGCCACCGCTATTTCTGGAGGGGCAGCAACTCTGGTCAACTACACTGGGATTTTCTCCTGGCCAGATTTCAGTTTGGTGGGGAAAGCAGACCTACTGGGTGCACTTCGCTACAGCTACTTGCCCGTAATTTTTGTCTTTACCTTCACCCTGCTATTTGATGGAATCAGCACCTTTGTAGGCTTGGCAGAGGCTTCAGGCCTCAAGGATGCGGAGGGCAACCCTCAGAACATGCAAAAATCCTTGCTTACGGATTCTTTAGCTACTCTTGTAGCAGGATTGGTGGGCAGCAGTTCGGGCACCGCTTACATCGAGTCGGCGGTGGGAATTTCCGCTGGCGGCAGAACGGGCCTTACTGCCATCACTGCAGGCTTGCTCTTTCTTCCCTTCTTGTTTTTCTCTCCCCTACTTTCGCTCATCCCATCCATTGCAAGTTCCATCGCTTTGGTGCTCGTGGGCTCCTTTATGGTGTTGCCTCTCACCCAAATCGATTGGAAAAACCCAGAGGAGGCCCTTCCCTCCTTTTTGACTCTTGTGCTCATTCCCTTCACCTACAGCTTGTCCATTGGCATCTCTTTTGGCTTTATCGCCTTCACCTTTTTGAAATTCGCAGCGGGAAAAAGAAAAGAAATTCACCCCATTTTAATTTGGATTAGCCTACTTTCGATTTTCTTTCTCGCCCTATGAAATCACTTTCATTCCTCTTCCTTTTTCTACTCCTCTCCCTAGGTGCCACTGCGCAACGCATTGCAGTTTTGGGAGCTCTTGATCAGGAAATCGCCATCCTGTTGGATTCGCTAAAAGAAAAAAAAGAAGTACAGCATGGAGGGCTAACCTTCTATACCGGTAAGTTAAAAGGGCAAGAAGTAGTCATCGGCAAGTCGGGTGTTGGCAAAGTAAATGCAGCCTACAGCACCGCGATACTTCTGGATCATTTTACGCCAAAGCAACTGATATTCACCGGTGTGGCAGGAGGATTACATCCCGAGTCCCTTCCAGGCGATGTAGTCATTGGTACGAAGTTGATTCAAACTGATTTTGGGCAGATCGATTCGGTAGGCTTCAAAATCTCCCCTTTCCGTAAGCTATCGGGTGGGCGATACGATGACTTGTACATCCACTCAGATCCTGGATTGGTACAGCAAGCCGAAGCTGCAGCCAAACGGGTAACTTTTATTCCCATTTCCAATCGAGCACCTCGCGTGTTTTCAGGGGTGATTGCGACAGCAGATGTGTTTGTAAGCAACCAGGCAACTGCGGAACAGTTGTACAAGGACTATGAAGCCTTGGCTACTGAAATGGAGGGGGCCGCCGTAGCGCACCTTTGCAGAACCTTGGGTGTTCCTTTTATTGTCCTACGTAGCTGCAGCGACAATGCCAACCAAGTAGCACGAGTGAGTTTCAACCAGTTTGTACGCCCTGCGGCGATCAATTCCGCAGGAATCGTCCTACAACTGCTTTCGGCCATGAATTAAGTGGCCTCGGGTTTATTTTCACCCAAACGAAGGAAAGCGTCGACCTTTATTTTTTCCACTTGTCAAATTAAGCGGTAAAAAGGCCTTATTTTAGTTTAGGTTAGTCATGAATTGCTAAACAACTAGGGAGTCCCCTTAAACTTTTGTATCAGTTCTGAATCTAACGCATAAGTCAAATTCCAAACCTATGAAATCCTTTTGCCTTAGCCTTTTCTTTTTTGTGGTACTTTTTGTTCCGATGCATGACCTCGAAGCCCAGCAGAAAGGCAAGCTGCGGGGAACTGTTCAGGAAAGTGGAAAAGCCAGCCCCCTCCCGTTTGCAACCGTGGGAGTGTATACCCAAAAAGATAGCCTGATCGGCGGAGGTATCGCGGACGAAAAAGGAAATTTTGAAGTGGTATTGCCCCTAGGTTCCTTCTATGCGCTAGTGGAATTTATGGGATTTGAGCCCATAAAATCTTCCATTTTTACCTTGAATACCAAGCAAAATGCAGTGGACCTTGGAGTCCTATCACTACAATCCAGCACAGCAGATCTAGCAGAAGTACTGGTTCAAGGGGAAAAAACGATGATGGAACTCGCTTTGGACAAGCGTATTTTCAATGTAGGGAAAGACCTCGCCAATGCAGGCGGGAATGCCTCAGACATCCTGATGAATCTCCCCTCTGTTGCTGTGGATCCGGAAGGAAATGTCAGCTTGAGAGGATCCGCTAATGTGCGCATCCTCATTGATGGCAAGCCCTCAGGACTCGTGAGTTTTAAAGGGAGCAGTGGACTTCGTCAGCTTCCGGCCAACCTGGTAGAACGCGTGGAAGTAATCACCAACCCCTCTGCCAGGTATGAGGCCGAAGGGATGGCAGGGGTAATCAACATCATCCTGAAAAAAGACGAGAAACAGGGTTTCAATGGCTCTGGAGAAGTAATTGTCGGCTCTCCGCTCAACCTTGGATTTACCGCCAACCTCAACTACCGCAAAAATCGAATCAACTGGTTTGTCAATTATGGACTTGCCAATCGGGTTAGCCCTGGCAGAAGCAAATTGTACCAGGAAGTATACCAAGAGGAGTTCAGCGCCTTACTCCTTCAGCAGCGATCTACTTCCACTGTAAATAGTCTCAACAATAGCCTGAGAGCAGGCCTTGATTATTTTTTTAGTGAGCAGAGTATCCTCACCGCTTCCTATGTGTGGAGGAGAAGTGACGCCCAACGCATTACAGACATCCGCTACGAGGATTACGTCAACACCTTGGACAACTACCTGGGCTATGCGCTGCGTAGGCAAGACGAAACCGAGGATGAACCCAACAAGGAAGCTATCCTAAATTTCAAAAAAAGGTTTGAACGAAAAGGGCACGAACTGAATGCCTCGTTTACCTACTTGAACTATTGGGAAAGATCCAATCAGCTGTTTACCGAAAACGCTTTTACTCCCGCTGGACTCAAACTCCCAAGGAGGGATCTGACCCAAACTTCCTTGAATGACGAGTATGAAAACCAATACCTACTCCAAGTAGACTATACCCAACCTTTCGGCACCAAGGGAAAGATAGAGACAGGGATTCGTACCAGCTTCCGAGAAATGGAGAATGACTATTTGGTTCAGGAACTTCAGGAGTCAGGCAGTTACGAAACTGTCGATGGCTTAGACAATATCTTCCTCTATGACGAGAATATTCTGGCAGTCTATGGCATCTTAGCAAATGAATGGGCAAAGTGGAGCTACCAAGCAGGTTTGAGGGCGGAGTACACCGACATTGAAACCCGGTTGGTGGAAACCTCGGAGTCGAATCCTAGAGCCTATTCCAACCTATTTCCAAGCGGGCACCTAAACTACAAGGCCAATGCAAAAAATGCATTCCAGCTGAGCTATAGCCGTCGCATTAGACGCCCGGTTTACAATGACCTGAGCCCCTACGTGACCTTCTCAGACCAACGCAACTTTTTTTCAGGCAATCCCAACCTCAACCCTGAGTTTACGGACGCTTACGAGTTAGGTCATATCTTGTATGGAGAGAAAAGCACCCTATTTTCTACCCTATACTACCGAAATACGCAAGATAAAATTCAACGCATTCGAAGTGTAGGCGAGAATGGCTTCTCGGTAACGGCTCCCTACAATTTAGTTGGGGAAGAATCCTATGGACTGGAATTGAGCGGGGATTATGCTGCCAAATCCTGGTGGAAGCTGGATTTTAATGCCAACTTTTTCTATGCAAAAGTAGATGGAAGCAATCTTAACCAAAATTTTCAAGCGACCACCACTTCCATGCTTTTCAGACAAACCTCCCGCTTTACCTTGGATAAAGGCTGGGACTTACAGCTACGTGGAAATTACGAAGCTCGACGAAAAACGGCTCAAGGAGTGCAGAAAGGAATCTTCTTTTTGGATTTTTCGGCAAGCAAAAAAATCTTGGGCCAACGAGGAACACTCATCTTCACCCTTTCCGATGCCCTCAACTCACGCATCAATCGCTACGTGACAGAGGGAGGCAATTTCTTCACCGAGGGTGAATCGCAGATGATGCTACGGCAAGCCAACCTCACCTTTAACTACAGAATCAAACAATAAGTATTGCCCCACTTGCTCCTGCTATGCGTTTTATTGGATTTACCTATTTACTTTTTTTGCTAGTCATTAGTCAAGGACTAGCCCAAAAAATCAATGCATCCTACCGCCTGAACATTCAAAAAGCGAGTAGCCCCATCGCTGTGGATGGGATCATGGATGAAAAAACCTGGGAAGAAGCCGAGGTGGCGAGTAACTTTTTTATGATTACTCCGATGGATACCAGTTTCTCCAAGGTGAAAACAGAGGTTCGCATGAGCTACGATGAGGAGCAGCTGTATCTCATCGTGATCAACTACCATGCGAGCGATGGACCCTACATGGTCGAGTCACTCCGACGAGATTTCAATTTCGGGAAGAATGACAATTTCCTGCTTTTCATGGATCCTTTTGACGACCTCACCAATGGATTCTCCTTTGGTGCCAATGCAGCCGGTGCGCAGTGGGATGGGCAGATGTCCAATGGTAATTCAATAGACCTGAGCTGGGATAACAAGTGGGTATCGAAAGTCAAAAATTACGAAGACCGTTGGGTCTTTGAGGCAGCGATCCCCTTCAAATCCATCCGCTACAAGAAAGGCATACAGGAATGGGGCATCAACTTCTCGCGCCTTGACCTCAAAACCACTGAAAAATCTGGCTGGGCACCTGTGCCCCGACAATTCCCTTCCTCTACGCTTGCCTACACGGGCACCCTAGTCTGGGACCAGCCACCACCAGATGCAGGAGCAAATATTTCTTTGATTCCCTACACCTTGGGAGGCCTTAGCAAAAATGGGCAGTCCGGTGAGAAGCCAAGCTACAAAAGAGAGGTCGGCCTCGATGCTAAAATCTCCCTAACCTCCTCCCTGAATTTAGACTTGACCGTTAACCCTGACTTCTCTCAGGTGGAAGTAGACCGACAAGTAACCAATTTGGACCGGTTTGAACTCTTCTTTCCAGAGCGCAGGCAGTTTTTCCTCGAGAATGGTGACCTATTCGGGAGCTATGGCTACAGTTCTCTTCGGCCCTTCTTCTCACGGCGAATAGGCCTCAATGCGCCCATCGAGTTTGGAGCTCGACTCAGTGGCAAGCTCAACAAGGACTGGCGTATCGGAGCGCTCAACATGCAAACAGGAGCAGTTGATGAAGCTGGGCTGCCTGCACAAAACTTCTCGGTGGTGTCCTTGCAGCGACAAGTAGGTGCCCGATCTACTATCGGTGCCTTGGTTGTCAATAAGCAGTCGCTGAACTACGATCCCTCCCTGGTACCTGAAAACAAAACCCGATACACGGAATTCAACCGGAACGTAGGTTTTGAGTACAACCTTGCATCCGCCAACAACCTCTGGACAGGAAAGGCAATGATTCTCCAATCCTTTGGTCCAGATGCCGTAGGAAAAGGAATCGCCCATGCGGCGAATTTGAAATATGCCAGCGGCAACATGACCTGGAACTGGCAACATGAGTACGTGTCTGAAAATTATTCTGCCGAAGTAGGCTTTGTGCCACGAACCGCTTTTTACAAGATCAGTCCATCCGTCGGCTACCGCTGGTTCCCCAAGAGTGCCCTGATCCTCAGCCACGGACCGGAACTGAATTCGATCCGCTATTTTTCACTCAAAGGAACCCAAACGGACAATACGACCTACGCGACCTACAGCATCAAGTTCCGAAGCCAAAGTAGCCTCTTGGTCTGGGGAGCGCACGATTTTGTACTGCTACAGCGCCCCTTTGATCCCACCAACTTTTCTGGCAAAACCCTAGCCACAGGGACCGAACATCAGTGGTCTGCAGTTGGACTGGAATACAGTTCCAAGCCACAAAGTGTCTTTACCTATGCTTTCAGCGGGCGTGCCGGCGGCTATTACGCAGATGGGAAACGGTACAACTTGACAGCGGACTTGGGCTACCGCTTTCAGCCCTACGTGAGTTTGGCGCTTAGTAGCAATTACAATTCCATCGATCTTCCTACCCCCTGGGGCAAAACCCAGTTCTGGCTAGTTGGTCCGCGAGTGGATGTGACTCTAACCAATACCGTCTTCTTTACCACCTTTGTTCAATACAACGAGCAGATTGACAACATCAACCTGAATACCCGCTTTCAATGGCGATTCAAGCCTGCTTCGGATCTATTTTTGGTCTACACCGACAACTACCTGCCTGCTCCCTTCTTGATGAAGAACAGGTCCCTAGTCTTGAAATTCACCTATTGGTGGAACCCCTGATTTAATCGATCGAAATATTTAGGAAAGTAGCTACGCCAAAAAGTGGGCGTGCTCGAAGGAATTGACCATTCTCAAAGCCCGCAGCAAATTCTACCCTGAAAATTCGGAAGAGGTTGTCCAAAGAGTAGCCAATCTCCGTGTAGTGGGGTGAGTTTTGCGTTTTCAGGTAGTTGACGAAGATATTTTCCCGCACTCCCGAGAAGCGAAGCATCGGAAGTTGGGTAAAAATAAATTTCCGGAATTGGTAGTGTGCGATGCTGGAGATGTAAGATCCGGAAGTGCTGTAGCGGTAGTAGTCCATCACGCGGTAGTTGGAGGCTGCTCCCATCGAGGAGAAAAGGGTTCGGTTCCCTCCAAAATGTTTGTAGTCTTGGAAAAATACCTGGCGATCGTTTATAAATGTTCCTGCAGTCACATTGAAATCCAGCTTGCCACTCACCCCAAAAGAAAAGTCATGCTTTAGCGAAGCTTCCAGTTGGTCGAAGTCCGCTGCCAATCCTGAAGTGCTGAGTTGTGGCATTGCCTTCTGGTAGGTAAATGAAAGCAAAGGGGCTCGCTCATAATTGGGGATTTTCCTTCCATTTCGAATCGAATAGGTCAATCCCGGTCTCCAATCAAGTGTCGCTTTGAATTTGGCTACCTGATGATTGGAGAAAGCCACATCACCTGCTTCCACATTAAATGGTCTGTTTGAGGAATATTCTCGGTTGGTGTTTTTCGAAAAACTAAAGTCCGTGGTATTTTCAAGCTGTCTTCTATCCGCCCACAGGAACGTGAGTTGATAGCTTAACGCGGGTGATTTGCGTTCACCCCAGTTGGCTTGGACAAAATCTTGCTCATATAACTTCAGGTAGTTTCTTCTCGCAAAAAGCGAATAAGATGCATTGACTTGTTCTTGTATTGGATCCTCTGGGTTGAATTGGAAGGCAAATCTACCGCCAGACACTCCCCAATTGGCTCCTGAGCTAGGTTTGTTGATGGATCTCCGAATCGCTACTTTTCCATACCACTGTTCACTCGAAAATCCATAGCGGAGTTCCGGTTCAATCCGAAAAACCTTCCGGATGCGGTTGACCGAGTCAGCGAGCTTAATATCTTCCACCTTTCGGTAAAAAAATCCAAGCCCAAGTTTGTATCCTTCGACGGTGTTGAAGGAAAATTTGGTCAGGTTTACCGGGAAGCCAATGGAAACTCCCTTGCCGAAACTGTAGCTGCCCCCCATAAATAGGTCTTGGGGTTGGAACTTGGTGCGGGCCTTTTTGGCGATGGAGTCTACTTCAGACTTTTTGGCAGCTTCGATGATGGCTAGACTATCGTCGCGCTTGTATCCTTCAATTTCCTTTAGACTTAGCGGCACTGGTCGTATGCTGTCCCAATAGGCCAGGTCCCGTTTACGAGCGAGGGTATCGACTTCATAGTTTCGTTCGGATACCACGCCCTTTTTCTCGTCTTCTTGTCGCTGCTGAATTACCTCTTTTTCGTATTGATTGAGCAGTTTGCGGTACTCCTTCTGTGTTTTTGGTTGTTCGCTTGCCAGCTGCTCCAGGGAAGACACCGACTTTGAAAATTTCTGGGTGTTAATTGGTGCTGCTTGAATTTTTTCATCTACCAATTCAGGTTTGTGCGAAAGATCGGGATTGAGTTTGATGTCGTAATCCCGCGTAGACACATAGTAGTTAAACTGCCCTGCAAAGCCAAAGACCTTGCCTCCAAAGGTGTACTGCTGTGTCAAGGGCATCCAAACATTGGGCGCGATCGGCGAATAATTTTGTCGGATATCGACCTGAAAGCCCAAGACTGAAGTTCTCAAGTTCAAGCTATGAATCGCCCACAGGTCGTCGATGATGTAGATAAACCCCTCAAAAACCCGCTCTCCTCGAGACCTGGGGGTAACCTTTATTTTATTGACGAGCACATTTTGGTCAAAGAAGCTCCCTTGGAAGGTAAATTGATAGTAGATGAAGGCAGATTTGGAAAGCGGTGATACCACCTCATTTACTTGATCCTGGTAAAAGGAAGTTTGGATGTAGCGTGCGGGGGATGTGCCCTGATTGTCCCCATTGGTACGGATGGAGATCACTTTCTCTTCTACTTTATTGGGCAGGGTGAAGGTAATGCGGGAGACAGCCTCAGAGGTGTAGGCTTCGTTGAGTTTGAGTCCTTCCTCGGCTAGCTTTTTCTTTAAAAAAAAGGGAGCATCGGTCAACTGACCTGATCCTTTGAGATACACCGTCATCGCGTAGCGCTGCAGCTGTAGTCGGTGGTAGGTTGACTTGGAGATGGCCTTTCGCATGATCGTCAGTGCAGGGTCTTCTGCGCCTGCTTGTACTTCTACTTGGCTGAGGTTAATCACCTGAGATGCCAATGAAAAATCAAGGGTAACCCAATCTGATTTGATTTCTACGGTTCGAATTTGCGAAGCATAGCCAAGGTACTGAACTACTACATCGTAGAGACCTGGGGCAAGTTTAAACTCGTAGCGCCCGCTTTCATTGGTCGGTACGCCATCTTGCAGATTCCGAATATACACAGAGGCAAAAGCGAGCGGCTCACCGGCTTCAGTAGTCACTGCACCTTTGATTCCTTGACCATGCACGAGGTGGAAGGAACTTAAAAAAAATAGTACTAGAAAAAAGAAGTAATTTCTGCGCATAGACAAGTTTGTCCCCGAAAGGTAAGGATGCAAAACTGAACGAAGAGAATAGGTAAGAAGTTTTAACAAAAGTAAAATGTAATTATCCTCAATTATTACGGTGGCTCAACATGCCTATTCACCACAGCGGATAGTCAGTCAATGGCTGACGGTCAACGGTCGACAGCTCAGTTAACAGAACTTCAAAACTTACATTCATTAGTGATTAGTGAAATAGTAGGTAATCAAAAAAGTGGATAGGAAAGGGTTTGATTTTTAGCAACTTACCCTCATAAAAAGTTAAAAACTAGCGATTTTTCGAGATACTGAATACCTCTAAACTAGAATTATTCTTTGCAAAAATCAACCATTTATTGGTTCCTACGGTCACCTCTCTAATTTGCTTCACATCCCCTTTTATTTTCAAGGAACTTTCCTTGAAGGTCTTGAAGGATCCAGTCGCATCTCCTTTCAAGATCAGACCCCAATTCCCCTGATAAGAACCAAAATAAGAAGCTACAGCGGTAGTATTTCCCCCTAAAACAAGATCCAAATGTCCATCTTGATCTATATCCTCAACAGCAATATCCTCAATTGGTGAAAATTGTGCTTCAATGGGTAGTGCTTTAGCGATGAAATTTTTGCCTTTTTGGTTGTAAAGCACCAAAGATTCAAATTGATTGGACTTCAAATAAGGAGAATCTTTGATTTGGAATTTAGCGAATACTTCATCGACAGTTTTACCTGCAAAATCATTGTAGCGGACAAAGTCTTTTTTTAGAATAGGAATTTGTTTCACTAGTTCATCTTTTGTGGCTACTGTAAAATAGTTCCCATCCACAGGATAAGAGATGATTTGTTCACTAGTACCATTTTTATCAAAATCAGCCACCACCATTTTTATGGGAAATTCCGCGGAGGGTTTCAATCTATTGTTTAACCCTAAATTGCCAACTACTACATCTGGGAAACCATCTTGATTAAAATCTTCAACAGCAAGTGAACTCCACCATCCGTTCGTATTATCCAATCCATAACGAACCGTTTCATTAACTAGCTTTCCGTTTTTATTCAAGAAAATAGTGATTGGCATCCATTCTCCTATTACGATTAAATCTTGGGTACCATCAGCGTCAATATCTGTCCAAGCAGCGTCTTTGACTAACCCTAAATTAGCCAATTCTGGGGCAATTTTATTCGTAATGTCTTGGTATCGATTTTCACCCAAATTTTTCAACAAATAACTCCGAGGAATCTGCCCATACTTTCCAGCAACATTCCTTCCTCCGATCATCAAATCTTCTAAGCCATCTTGATCAAAATCATGTGCTAAAATAACTGAGACTTGCGCGTTTTTTTCCAATGGAAGACTGATGCTCTGCTCAAACTCTCCTTTCCCGTTATTCAAATAAATTTTTGATTGACCCCCTGTATCATTCAGAGCAGCTACATTTCCGCCTCTACCTACTACAAGATCTAGGAAACCATCTTTATTGCTGTCAAAAAATATGGCCTCGGTATCTTCAAGGGCTGCATCCTTTTCAAAAATTGGTTGATTCGACTTTTGAAATTTCCCTCCAATGACTTGGACAAATAAATTACCCGCTTGTCCCGAAGCTCCTCCTACATAAACATCTTCTCTCCCATCACCATTCACATCTCCCACTGCTAGGGCTGGTCCTTCTTGTGATAGTTTGTGCGGCAGAAGGGATTCGTAATTAAAGTCATTGAAATTATCTTCGTAATGGTCAAAATTTAATCCTGATAGCTCATTCTCAACAACTTTCAAGAAAGGGGCTTTGGCTAGGACCAAATTACCAGGGAAAGTTTTTGCCTCAGACTCATCAACTATGAGGATTTGGTTGGCCTTGAGATTTAGAAATTTTTCAATTTTTCCGCTTGGCCAAATTACCTTAAGAGAATCTAGGCTATTTATCTCTCCAAGGCCTAGATGAACTTCAGGAGCTGTAGAAGACTGAAAACCACGGCTAGTAAAGTTCTCTTGAATAATTTGCCCCTTATTCCAAAACGCTTCAACCCGACTCCCAATACCAAATTTATTCCCACCAAGTCCTTTAAATCTGATTTTTAAAAAATTGTTTTTGGCTTTCCCAAGTTGTTGAGCTTGTTGGTTTTCTAAGATTTCTGCTGTTGAATTGATGTTGTTGATTATTAAATCTAGATCACCATCATTGTCCAAATCGGCATAAGCTGATCCATTAGAAATATTTTTTCTAGAGACATTCCAGGTAGCACTCACATCTTGAAATGTCAAATCTTTGTTGTTTCGAAAGAAAAAGTTTTCAACATCTCCAGTAGGCATTTCTGAAGCTAACTCCAAGTCACTGAGATCCACGTTATTCTGTAAGCCATTTTCCAAATTGGGATTGGTAATAAAATTCATGTAATCCAGATCATTTGGTCTGCGTACAATCCCATTTGAAATGAAAATGTCTTTCCAGCCATCGTTGTCGTAGTCAGCCAGCAATACCCCCCAACTCCAATCGGTAGCAGAAATACCTGAAAGTTGCGCGATTTCTGAAAAAGTACCATTCCCGTTATTCAGCTGAAAACAATTTCTAGAAAATTGTCTTTCAAATCCATAATTCAACTTTTGCTGTAAGATTTCTTCTGTATCCTCGCCTTGCGATAATTTTTGAATCGTCTCATCTTTTGCCAACATGTCTAGGGTAATGAAATCTACCCAGCCATCATTATTCATATCAGCAAAATCACTACCCATGGAAAACCTACTGCTGTAATTGATGGAAGAAGAAGTTTGATCCTGAAAAGTACCATCCGCTTTATTGAGGTAGAGGTAATCGTTTTCATTAAAGTCATTGGAAACATATAAATCAGGCCAGCCATCGTTGTTCAAGTCTGAAATACCAGTTCCTAATCCATAACCCAGCTGACTTGAATAAATCTTAGCCTCATTCGTAATGTCTGTAAATCTCTTTTCCCCTTTTTCACTATTGTTTTTGTACAATCGATCTCCTGCGAGGCCATCATCCAAATAGCGAAGAGATGCTCTTCCAAAGCTATTTTCAGTATGAACTGCATGGTTGAGCAAATACATATCTAGATCTCCATCTCTATCGTAATCAAAAAATGAAGCCTGCGTGCTGAAGCCCTGAAAATCCAAACCATAGTCCGCAGCACTTTCAGAAAAAGTCAAATCTCCATTATTGATGTAAAGTTCATTCTTCCCAGTAATGCCTTTAAAATTGCCCAACCGACAAACGTAAATATCAAGCAATCCATCTCCATTGATGTCGACCATACTCACTCCTGTCTTCCAGGAGCCCAGAGATTCCAAGCCTGACTTTCTTGAAATGTCCTCAAACACCATTTTCCCTTTATTTAGGAAAAGCTTGTTTGGTCCTTGATTCGAGGAAAAATAAATATCAATAAGCCCATCGTTATTAATGTCACCTACTGAAACCCCAGCTCCGTTGTAAAAATAAAGGTAATCGATGATGTTGAAGTCTTCGGTTTCAGTCAACGAATTGATGAAATCAACACCCGTCTTTTGAGGAGCCAAACTTACAAAAAGTGTGTTCTTTTGATCTAAATCAGAGTTTTTAGTGCAGGAATAAAAAATGAATAAAGACAGTACCCAAAACTTAGTTATACCGGGTCTCATTATACCTTAAACATTTTTGATGACATTAAAATCTGAAAAGTTAATTCATGGATTTTTCAGATTGGCTTTTTTCAAATTCTATCTTGAGTCTTTCTTCAACCTCCATATCCGTAAAAATTGCTTGAACAAACTGCTCATCTTTTATAAAAAGGTTGATTCTTCGCTTTCCATCCATTCTGTAGTATATTTTTCCTCGGTACCTATCATTTACAACCTTAAACTCATCGCCGTAGGTAGCTTTATAGCTTTCCAATATTTTTGGCAACAACGCTGCTGAAGAGTACTCTTTGTTCCAAGGCGCCCATGATTCATAGGTATAAGTAACAGGCATTTCAAAAATTTTCTTATCAATAAACGTAGGGTAAAAACGCATGCTTACATCACCCCCATAGGTCCCTTTAATTTTATGCTCAACACTAGTGGTGCCTCCTGGTCCCTGCGTTATTTTTTGCTGCTTATTCAATTCCGTGCAAAAGTCATAAAAGCCCTTTTGAGGCATACCCAAATAAAAACCTAGAAAAAGGCTATCCGCATTTGCTAAACCTTTATCAGAGGAGTTAAACGAAGGGGAATTACAACCCTGAATGGAGACGCTGAGGATTAGCAGAGCAAGAATTGGTAGGAAAATACGCATACAAATTTTTCTTTTAATACAGCGAATTTAATGATTCTTAGATAAAGTTCAGTTAGAAAAGCCCGAATACCTCCAAGTAGTTATTTATATTTTTTTGGTGTATTAAATAAGTCTATCCTAAAAAAATGAAAAGACCATTTTTTAAAGCATCAAAAAAAAGCAGGCTGTTAAAAACAGCCTGCTTATCTATTAGAATCAAGAATTGATTAATTGTATCCTGGATTCTGCTTCAAGTTTGTATTGGCAAGAAGCTGTGGTTGTGGAATAGGGAAGATTTCCAAGAAGCTTCCAGGTTCGTGAACTTTCTTAGGTCTGTTCATACCTGCAAAAGGCCACCAAGCATCACCATACTTTTTAAAACGAATCAGATCTTGTCTTCTTGTCATCTCCACATACATTTCTCTACCTCTTTCAGCTAACAAGTTATCAGCAGTCAAAGTAGTGAAAGGCTGAAGTCCTCCTGCTCTAGCACGGATTTGGTTGACTAAAGCTAAAGCTTCAGCATTTTTACCTAATCTGAAATTAGCCTCAGCAAGAGAAAGAATAACATCTGAAAGTCTAAAGATTACGAAGTCATTACTCATGTTTGGTGTACCACCTCTTTCGAATTCATACTTAGCAATTCTAGCTCCTGCTTGTCTCAAACCTCCTGGAGAGATTTCATTCAAGAAAGGCATGAAGGTCAATGGAGGACCATTTGGATCTCCCTTTAAACCAGTAGGATCAGTAACTTCAACTCCTGGATCAACCAAAACTGATCCATCAGATTTTTTCTGTGGGCCTACCAAGAAGTTAGATAATCTACCATCAACTGTACCTGTGGATTGCTCCAATGCCAAACCTTTCCAAACTGGTCCTTGAGTACCAGGGTTTTTAGCAGGATCTACATAAGAATTGTAAAACTCTTCTACAGTCTGATATCCATTCCAAGGCTGGTCAGTAAGGCCGAAAGTAGACTGGCTTACAATGTGAAGCGTCATCTGTACCCAGTTGAAGCCACCAGCAAATACTTTGTCATAAGGATAAACAAAGATATTCTCTGGAGAACCAGCGTTATTGATGGCAAAGTTTGCCGCATAAGAAGGGTTCAAAGTATAAGGACCAGTATTGATAATTGTAGCAGCATCAGCAGCAGCTAGAGCCCATTGAGGAGTTCCAGTATAAACTTCAGCATTCAAATACAATTTCATTCTGATGGTCAATGCACTCCACTTAGTCAATCTTCCATAAGTAGTACCATCCTTCTTTGAAGAAAGCAATGGAATAATTTCATTCAATTCTTTCAAAATGAAATCATAAACCACTTTTCTTGAGCTATTAGCAGGCTTTTCAGTGGATGTAAAGTCCGTTACAATAGGTACGTTACCAAAGGCATCCATAGCCCAATAGTAGTACAAAGCTCTCAATGCTCTAAGCTCTGCGATGTACGCAGGAGAGTTCGCATTGTTAAGCTGCTCAAAAGAATAGATCAATCTATTGCAAGTGTTGATACCTCCAAAAAGAAAGTTCCATGTATTGTTCAAAAATGGATTATCCTTTTGGAATTCATGCTGGTGCAATTGTAAAAGAACACCACCGTCAAACCAGTCACCACCTTTGTGAGAAACTACGATTTCATCGGATGCAATTTCATTAATTGACCAAAGACCGGAGTGATTACCCAATCCACCTAGGGAAGAATACGCTCCTCCAAGTGCTGAAATAAATTCTTCATCTGTTTTGAAGAAGTTTTCTGAAGTAATCTGGCTATACACCTTCTCCTCTAAATCAACGCAAGACGAAGCAAAATAAGTCAGTCCTAGGCCAATCAAGAAGTATTTAATATTTATTGTTTTTTTCATGATTTTTTTATGTTTTAGCTTAGAAACTTAAGTTTAATCCTAAAGTAGTAATGGTAGTAGTGAAATAAGTAGCTCTACGCTCTATACCAGGAGCAAGTGGATCCCCGTTTTCTGGGTCCTGATATCTTACTGAAGGATCTACACCAGTATAACCTGTAAACATGAATGGTGTTTGTACAGATAGGAAAGTTCTAATTTTACCTACAGATTTACCTTGTTTCACGTTGAAATTGTAACCAATCGTAGCGTTATCCAAGATCATGAAATCTGCTTTTTCAACGTGTGTACTGTTATATTCTGCCTTTTTAATGTTTGGATCAAAATATTTAGTTTTCACAACGTTCCAGTTTTGAACTGTAGTACTTTCAGTGTTTTCATAGAAACCTCTGTAGCTGTTGATCAAAGAGTGACCAAGTGAACCTCTGAAGAAGAAATTCAAATCCCAATTCTTGTAGTTGAAGTTGTTGTTGATACCGAAGTTGATCGTAGGATAAGCAGTACCCAATTGAGCTCTATCAGCATCGCAGTTACAATAAACTGGGTTTCCATTAGCATCTTTAGCTGTACCATCAATCACTTTCATGATTGGAGCACCTTTTTCATCAACACCAGTCTGGATTGGACCCCAAATCTGTCCCAATGGTCCGTTCTCTTGAACTCGGATCAACTGAGTAAGGTTTTGACCTGGAGAACCGAAGTTAGAGCGGTAATTTACTGCTCCAAAAGATAGATCTCCTGCAGACAAACTTCTAAGGTTAGTAGCTAGCGTAGAGAAGTTAACTCCTACACTCCATTTAAAGTCACTTTTGTCGATAGCCTTATAGTTCAACAACACTTCAAGACCTGAGTTTTCAACTTCACCAATGTTAAGCAATGTAGTTGGGAAAAGGTTTGGTGGAACTGGCACGTTAATTGGTAAAATCATTCCACTTGTTACTCTAGTGAAATAGTCAATTGTACCATCTAGTCTATTGTTAAAAGCAACGAAATCTACACCTATGTTGAATTCGTCTTTAGTTTCCCACGCTAAGTCTGGGTTGTTATTTGATACTGG
Organism: Algoriphagus sp.; assembly: GCA_044353615.1. GTDB lineage: Bacteria > Bacteroidota > Bacteroidia > Cytophagales > Cyclobacteriaceae > Algoriphagus. Next base: position 38,180 of record JBILBQ010000019.1, read on the forward strand.
TCCAAAAGACGGTACAAATGATCCATTGTAGAAGAAGTTACCCTGACGACCATATCTTAACAAAGAAATGTAAGATTCACCTGGCTGAGTACCTGTTCTACCGAAACTTGCTCTTACTTTCAATGCATTTACTCCTGTAATATCAACCAAATTGGCAACGTTTACACCAGCACTAACTGCAGGAAACAATCCCCACTTATTGTTCTCACCAAATCTTGTGGAACCTTCATAACGAGAACTAATAGACAACAAATAAGTGTCATCGATATTGAAATTAGCACGTCCAAAGAACGCAACTAATTTATTTTCGTTGGCAAAACTAGTCACTGTCGCTAATCCATTTGCAAAATCAAGAGCAGCACCAATATTATTGTAAGTGAATGCATCCGTTAGGAAATTACCAGCTTGTGTGTAATCACCCTGATTGAAGAACTCCTGGTAAGAATATCCTCCCAAGAATGATAAATCTAATTTCCCTACTTCTTTATCGTAGTTTACAGTAGCTTCAAACAAATCATTTAAACTTTCTCGATTCTGAATAGTAGCTAGACCTTTTCTACCGAATCCTCCTCCAAACTTAGCAGTCTTAGGAGAATAAGAGCCATTCCAAAACGTTTCTCTCTGGCTAGCATAGAATACAGCAGCTTTAAAGTTACTAGTAAAGTTGTATTCGCCACGGATACTGGCTAACAATCTGCCTTCTCGGCCATCACTGATGTTTTGCTCTGCAATAGATACTGGGTTGAACCAATCAAAAATATCTCGCTCAGAATAACCCCCAAAATTTGGAGACTGTGGATTTGGATCATAAATCGGTAGCGTTGGGTTAGTGATAATCGCATATCTAAATGAGTTATCGTTACCAAACTGTCTATCAGCTGTTGTATTGGAAATACTAACTGTAA
>JBILBQ010000163.1:0-3785 GCA_044353615.1 Algoriphagus sp.
GGGTCAAGGAGCGGCTCCAGTAATTGACCTCCGTATGCTACTTTTCTAACCCATGAAAAAAACCGTTGTCCTTGATATTGTTGCCCTTTCACCAAGAGTGATTGGGGAGCATACCCCATTTTTGAAACAATGGATCGCATCGAAGCACCAAGCGGTGGTAGAGCCCGTACTTCCTGCGGTGACCTGCTCTGCGCAGTCGACCTATCTCACGGGCAAGTGGCCTGCTGAAAATGGCATTGTAGGCAATGGTTGGTACTTCGAAGAGGAGTGTGAAATCAAGTTTTGGAGGCAGTCCAACAAGCTTGTACAAGGTGATAAGGTCTGGGACTTGCTGCGCAAAGAGGATCCTACATTTACCGTGGCCAACCTTTTTTGGTGGTACAACATGTATACCACTGCGGACTTTGCCGTGACCCCAAGGCCACTGTACCCTGCAGATGGGCGCAAGTTACCCGATTGCCATTCCCAACCCATGGAACTTCGGGACCGCCTGCAAGCCGAGTTGGGCCCCTTTCCACTTTTTAGCTTTTGGGGACCGGCTACGACGATTGCCTCTAGCCGCTGGATAGCTGAGGCTGCCAAAAAGGTGGACCAATGGCATTCCCCCACACTCAACTTGATCTACCTGCCCCACCTGGACTATGCGTTGCAGAAGTATGGGATTGACTTTGCCAAAATTGGGAAAGACCTGCGGGAAATTGACGACCTGGCCAAGGATCTGATTACCTACTTTGAAAGCCAAGGAACGCAGGTGTTGCTGCTTTCCGAATATGGCATTACAACTGTTTCTCAGCCGATCCACCTCAACCGGATTTTCCGAGAGAAGGGATGGATTCAAGTGAAAAATGAACTGGGTTTGGAGACCCTTGATGCGGGTACTTCGACCGTTTTTGCCGTGGCAGACCATCAGGTTGCACATGTGCATGTGCAGGATCAAACCCTCCTTGCTGAGGTACAGGCCCTGCTTGCGCAAGTGCCCGGAGTGGAAAAAGTGTTAGATGCCCAAGGAAAAAAAGAGGCCCATCTCGACCATGCGCGCTCCGGGGATTTGGTGGTCGTGGCAGATGCCAACTCCTGGTTTACCTACTACTTCTGGCTAGACGATGCCAAAGCCCCAGACTACGCCCGCTGTGTGGACATCCACCGCAAGCCAGGCTATGATCCTGTGGAACTGGTTATGGATCCCAGCATCTCCATTCCTATGCTCAAGGTGGGCACCAAGCTCTTGAAGAAAAAGCTCGGCTTTCGCTACTTGATGGACGTGATTCCCTTGGACGCAACCTTGGTTAAGGGAGCTCATGGACGCGTCCCAGAGTCCGACTTGGACAAGCCCCTTTTGGTTTGCGAGGCGTCGTTAACGCAGGCAGAGCGCATCGCTCCTACTTCCGTTTTTGACTTAATTGTGAAGGCGGTTCAAGGGAAGTAGTACCGAGCAGGATCAGTTAAAATTTTTTCTCCATCAAAAATACCCCCATCTCCCGCTGTCCGTAGACAAGTACGGTTTTAGGGGCTTCGAGGAACTGAAAGCCCATTTGCTCCAGTTGCTGCAGTCCTTCAGGTAGGAGCACATAGCGTTCGGATCCGTCTGGTAGCGAATACTTACCTTCTCCTAAATCTTGACTTTCTTCCAGGATGTTGCCAAAGCCCGTACACATCCGCATCCAAAAAATCCCACCTGGCTTGAGTACGCGATGGATTTCAGCAATCATTTTCCAAAAATGGGTATGCCCCTCTGCAAAGTGTAGTACGGCCGAACTGATGACAGCATCAAATGCAGCTGCATGAAAGGGGATGGCAGCACCATCGCCTACCTGAAAGCGGTGGATGTCTGTTTCAGGCTGAATACTTTTTGAGAGGTATCGGCAATATTGAATGGCCAGCTCGTTTGGATCGATGCCAAAAATGGAATAGTTTTTTTGGAGGAAATAGACTGCATTGCGGCCCTCCCCACAGCCCACATCCAAGATCTTCATGTCCTTGGTAAATCGACCTTTGAGGAGTTGATCCAAAAGGTAGTTATCCACATTGCCAAGCAGGCGATTCAGTTCGTCAATTTCCATTTTCCAATCGATCTAAGGCCTCACATGCTTTGATTCTCCCCACTTCAATCAGTTCCGCGGCCCGGTGAAATTCCAGTGTGCCTGCCTGAATACTGGCAACCTTGATTTCGACCTCTACTGAGTAATTTTCAAGCAGCAGTTGGCAGTAGCGGTCTTGGAGCAAGTCAAAAGAGCGGGTGACCAGTTCCATGGCGGAATAGCGCTTTTGTGGCACTTTTTTCTCCTCCTCCGGAAAATAGGTCTTCATCTTATTTTGGTACTCCATCAGCCATCCTGGTAAGTTCATGGATTGTTTTTGGCTTGATTTTTTGTGAGGAGCAGGAAGAAAATGTTCTGCCAAGCTATTTGCATTGACCACTACCACGAGGGTGCTATGAGGATCAGAAATCAAGGAGATGGGGACTGGATTCAATACGCCTCCATCGATGAAGTTTCGTTTATCGATTTGGGCAGGTAAAAAAACCGAGGGGATGCTACCCGAGGCTCGGATGGCTTTGTACAAGCTGCCTTGGGCAAAAACATGCTCTTTTCCAGAGTTGACATCGACGGCATTGCAGGAAAATCGGAGGGGTAAATCTTCAATGGCTTGGTCGGGAACTACCTTTTTAAGGGCTTGGTAGACTTTTTCCCCTTTGATAAATCCACGGCTTGAAAAAGTAAAGTCCATCAAGGAAAACACATCTACGCGATCCAGATTGCAGATCCAATCCTTGAATTCGGGCAGCTTTCCCGCGGCATACATGCCCCCAACTAGGGCACCTGCGGAGCAGCCCGCAATTTCGGTAATGGTATATCCTCTACGCTCCAGCTCTTCGATCACACCCACATGCGCCAATCCTCTTGCGCCGCCGCTGCTCAAAACCAATGAAACTGTTTTATTTTTTGCCATATATTTAGGGTACAATTTTTGATCAATCCCTGAACACATCACCCACCGAAACTAAGCATTATGTCTGACTTTAAACCCTTCCACCTCGCTTTTCCAATTCGTGACATCGAAGAAACTCGCCAATTTTATGGAGGCCTCCTGGGCTGTGATATTGGAAGAAGTACCGACAAGTGGATTGATTTCAACTTCTTTGGCCACCAGCTTTCTGCCCACATCAAGCCGGAGGAACTTGCCAACGCCAAAACTAACGAGGTGGATGGAAAAAATGTTCCTGTTCGCCATTTTGGCGCGATACTGGGCTGGGATGAGTGGCACGATCTGGCCGACAAGCTCAAAGCCCACGGCATTGAATTTGTCATTGAGCCCTACATCCGCTTCAAAGGAGAGGTAGGTGAGCAGGCTACTATGTTTTTCTTGGACCCCTGTGGCAATGCCCTGGAGTTTAAATCCTTCCAAGATCAGGCCCAGATTTTTGCGAAATAATCGAGCAAGTGAAGCCCATATCCCTTAATCAGTCGCTAGGTCCAGTGGTCCGCATTGGAAAAAAGGATTATCTTTTTTTCAGCGGAACCTCCTACCTCGGAATGGAGGAGGACGCGCATTATGGAGCAGTGCTCCACGATTGTCTCCGACAATATGGGGCAAACCATGGGCTGAGTCGCGTGAATAATGTGCGTCTGAAAGTCTTCGAGGAGTTTGAGAAGTTTTTCGCTAAAAATGCAAAGGCTGAGGCAGCCGCGGTGATGAGCTCTGGGTTTTTGGCAGGAATTGCAGCTTCTCAATGGCTATATCCGAAGGCGGATATTTGTTGGGCAGCACCGGACACTCACCCAGCT
>JBILBQ010000164.1:0-3753 GCA_044353615.1 Algoriphagus sp.
TACAAATTCTTCTCCATGGCAATCTGCAAGACCTGGAGCTTCATTAGGGCAGAAAAGAGACCAGTCTTCGTTGTTCTCTACGCGCTGCATGAATAAATCTGGAATCCACAAAGCATAGAATAGATCTCTTGCACGCATCTCTTCCTTACCATGGTTTCTTCGTAGTTCAAGGAAGTCCTTGATATCTGCATGCCAAGGCTCCAAGTAGATGGCGAAGCTGCCTTTTCGCTTTCCTCCACCTTGATCCACATAGCGGGCGGTCATGTCAAAGTTACGTAGCATAGGTACGATTCCATTGGATACGCCGTTGGTACCTTTGATGTAGCTTCCCTTTGCTCGTACATTGTGGATAGAAAGACCAATGCCTCCCGCAGACTGAGAGATTTTAGCACAGGACTTCAGTGTATCGTAGATGCCATCGATGCTGTCATCCTTCATGGTGAGAAGGAAGCAGGAGGAGAGCTGTGGTTTTGGAGTACCTGCGTTAAAAAGAGTTGGGGTGGCGTGTGTAAACCACTTTTCAGAAAGCAAATCGTAAGTCTCAATTGCTGCATCCAAATCCTCACGGTGAATGCCTACGGCTACTCGCATGAGCATGTGTTGCGGACGCTCTACTACCTTTCCATCCAGACGGATGAGGTAGCTTTTTTCCAAAGTTTTGTACCCAAAATAGTCGTAGCTGAAGTCACGCTTGTAATCGATCGCCTCATCGAGTTTCGCTGCGTGCTGCTTAATAATTCCATAGACCTCAGTGTCCAATAGCTGGGCATTTCCTCCGGTTATAGGATTGACGTAGGTATACAGTCTTTTCATGGTATTCGAAAAAGACTGGCTGGTAGTTTTGTGTAGGTTAGAGATGGCAATCCGTGCTGCTAAAACAGCGTAGTCTGGGTGACGTACGGTTAGCGATGCACAGACTTCAGCAGCGAGGTTATCGAGTTCGGAAGTGGTCACCCCATCGTAAAGGCCATCGATTACCTTCTTGGCAACTTCAATGGGCTGTATGAATTTGGGATCTAGTTCATAGCACAGGTTTTCTATACGTGCAGTGATCTTGTCGAATCGTACGGATTCTCGTCTTCCGTCTCTTTTAACTACTAACATACTCAGGCGAATTTTTAAAGGGGGTGGTTTGAAATAGGTATTTTTGGGTACTCAAGATTCTTTAGAAATCTTCTCCGATGGAGAACCGAGCCACGTTATCTGCTGGTTCGGTAGATTTCATGACTCCAGCTTTCTGGTAGTCGCCCACTCTTTTTTCGAAGAAGTTTGTTTTGCCTTGCAGTGAAATCATGTCCATGAAATCGAATGGATTGGTACTATTCCACTCCTTCTCACATCCAAGCTCCATAAGCAATCGGTCTGCTACAAATTCAATGTATTGACACATCAAATCAGAGTTCATTCCGATCAGACGTACGGGCAAAGCGTCGGTCACAAATTCTTTTTCGATGGCTACGGCATCCATAATGATCAAGCGAACGGTCTCTTTAGGAAGCTGGTTATTTACGTGTTTGGTGTACAAGTGGCAGGCAAAATCGCAATGCAATCCTTCGTCTCTTGAAATCAATTCGTTCGAGAAGGTAAGTCCTGGCATAAGCCCTCTTTTCTTAAGCCAGAATATGGAGCAAAAGGATCCTGAGAAGAAAATACCTTCTACAGCTGCAAAGGCGATCAAGCGCTCCTGGAAGGAGCCATTGTCAATCCATCTCAAAGCCCAGTCTGCCTTCTTCTTTACGCAGTCGATGTGCTCAATAGCATTGAGTAGGCGATCACGCTCCACGTTGTCTTTGATGTAAGTATCGATCAATAACGAGTAGGTCTCGGAATGGATATTCTCCATTGCGATTTGGAAGCCGTAGAAAAATTTGGCTTCGGTGTATTGTACTTCAGCCACAAAGTGTTCGGCAAGGTTTTCATTTACAATCCCATCGGAAGCGGCAAAAAAGGCAAGGATGTGAGAAATGAAATGTCTTTCTCCATCGTTCAAGTTTTTCCAGTCGGAAAGATCTTGGCTTAGGTCTATCTCCTCGGCTGTCCAAAAGCTGGCCTCAGCTTTTTTGTAGTATTGCCAGATGTCGGCATGCTGAATAGGAAATAAGACAAATCGGTTACCATTCTCTTCTAAAATCGGCTCGTGCTGCATCGCTCTCTAGTGTTTGTAATCTAAGGATTGGGTATTTTTAACTAATAAATGGCCATTGGGGATTCCTGGGAAGGAAAAAGCTGCCTTTTCAGAACAGCTATCCAACAAATATGAGGATGAAAAAGGGAATAAAAAAGTTGAAAACTAGCTGAAAATGAAGATTATGACTCTCGGTCAAAAACTATATAAACTACTTAAAGTCAATTAGATAAAATCAAATTAATTAAGTAAAGAATCAATTTTATTTCTTGATTTTGCCCGTTTGAATAATTTTCAAATTCTAAAACTTTTTTTTCGAGCCTAGCCCTGACCTACGTTTTGAATTGTAGTCAATTAAATTTTTGAACATTTTTAAAATTTAAATAATTCAAAATCAATAAGTTATATAAAATGCAATTTTTGCTTAAAAATTTTAGTTCTCCAGAAAGGTGAAGCAAATTAGACTAAAAAAGCTGCCTTCAAAGTTCCACTAAAAACCGAAACCTATCTTACATCATTTTTGACAAAAGTTTTTTTAGTTTCATTTCAATTCCTATATTTGCACTCCGATTTCGATAAATCAAGAACATGTACGCAATAGCAATCATCGCAGGAAAGCAGTTCAAAGTAACAAAAGATCAATTCGTTTATGCTCCTAAACTAGCATTGGCAATTGGCGCTTCCGTGGAATTTGACCAGGTCTTGTTGGCAGAAGCCAATGGCACTGTGTCTGTTGGTGCTCCTTTACTTGCAGGAGCCAAGGTATCCGGAAAAGTTCTGGATCATGTAAAAGGTGACAAAGTGATTGTCTTCAAGAAAAAGCGCCGCAAGGGCTACAAGAAGAAGAACGGTCACAGACAGGACTTCACCAAAGTAATGATCGAATCTATCACGCTTTAAGGTAATCATCCAAGAAATCATAAACGAATAAAACCATGGCACACAAGAAAGGTGTAGGTAGTTCCAGAAACGGACGTGATTCGCAATCCAAAAGATTGGGTGTGAAAAAGTTCGGCGGTGAAGTTGTCATCGCAGGAAACATCCTAGTTAGACAAAGAGGTACAAAACATCATCCAGGTTTGAATGTAGGTTTGGGTAAAGACCATACCTTGTTCGCTTTGACTCCAGGTGTTGTATCCTTCAAGAAAAAATTTGATGGAAGATCGTACGTAAGCATCCTGCCTGCGCAAGATTAATTTCCAATCCATCTTTAAAAAACCTCTTCCTCGGAAGAGGTTTTTTTTTGCCCTAGTCCCAACTTTCGTCCACTAATCATTTTTTTGAATGCCTTTTACTACTTTTTACCTACTTTAAAATCTAGAAATTAATTCAATCCCTATGGTTCCATTTAAATCGTTTCTACGTGGCGGAATTTTACTGCTACTTATTCTAATTAGTTTCCCTTCTATTGGGCAACAAATTCCTGATCCCAAACTCTATGATGCCGTCCAATGGCGCCTTATAGGTCCTTTTAGAGGAGGTAGAGCCGATGGCGTAGCAGGAATCAAAGGAAATGACAAGTCTTATTACTTTGCCTCCACTGGAGGAGGTATTTGGAAGACGACCAATGCAGGTCAAACCTGGAAATCCGTTTCTGATGGATTTTTTGGAGGATCCATGGGTGCTGT
>JBILBQ010000020.1:0-38077 GCA_044353615.1 Algoriphagus sp.
AGGTTTAAGTAATGGGACAGCCTATATGTTTACGGTTGTGGCTACCAGTGCAGCAGGAAATTCTGTTGCTTCAGTAGCGTCGACAGCCGTAACACCAAGAACAGTTCCGGGTGCTCCTACTAGCCCAGTGGCTACGGCAGGTAATGCCCAAGCAAGTGTAACATTTATTGCACCCGTCTCTACTGGTGGCAGTACCATAACGGAGTATACGGTAACGTCTTCCCCAGGAAATAGAACTACTACAGGAGCAAGTTCACCCCTAGTAGTGACAGGTTTAAGTAATGGGACAGCCTATACCTTTACGGTTGTGGCTACCAATGCAGTAGGAAATTCTGTAGCCTCAGCAGCATCGGCACCCGTAACCCCAATAACAGTTCCTGGTGCTCCTACTAACCCAGTGGCTACAGCAGGTAATGCACAAGTAAGTGTAGCATTTAATCCGCCCACCTCTACTGGTGGCAGTACCATAACAGCGTATACGGTAACGTCTTCCCCAGGAAATTTCACTACTACAGGAACAAGTTCACCCCTAGTAGTGACCGGTTTGACCACAACTGAATCGTACACCTTTACGGTTGTGGCTACCAATGCAGCAGGAAATTCTGTGCCTTCAGCAGCATCGGGATCGGTAATACCAAGAATAGTTCCGGATGCCCCTACTGGTCCAGTGGCAACTGCAGGTAATGCACAAGCAAGTGTAGCTTTTAATGCGCCCGGCTCTGATGGAGGTAGTACTATTACGGGGTATAGGGTAACGTCTTCCCCAGATAATAGAACTGCCACAGGAGTAGGCTCACCCCTAGTAGTGACTGGTTTAAGTAATGGAACAGCCTATACCTTTAGGGTTGTAGCTACCAATGCAGTAGGAAACTCTGTAGCTTCAACAGCATCGACAGCCGTAACACCAATAACAGTTCCTGGTGCCCCTACTGGCCCAGTGGCTACGGCAGGTAATGCACAAGCAAGCGTAGCTTTTACTGCACCAGCCTCTACTGGTGGCAGTGTCATTACGGGGTATATGGTAACATCCTCTCCAGGAAATTTCACTGCTACAGGACCAAGTTCACCCATAGTAGTGACCGGTTTAACCAACTTGACAGCTTATACCTTTACGGTTGTAGCTACCAATGCAGCAGGAAATTCAATACCATCGGTAGCATCGACAGGAGTGATACCTGGTACAGTAATAGGTGCGGAGGGGAGAATCTGGATGGACCGCAACTTAGGGGCTACGCGAGTTGCTACTAGTAGTACAGATCCAAATGCTTATGGTGATTTATACCAATGGGGAAGAGGTGCTGATGGACACGAACTTAGAGGTTCACAAACTACAACTACACAGAGCAGCTCAGACCAACCAGGAGATAATAAATTTATCGTGCCACAAAATTCCCTGCTTGATTGGCGTAGCCCTCAAAACTCCGATTTATGGCAAGTTGTAATTGGGAGAAATAACCCCTGTCCAAGTGGGTTCCGTTTACCAACACGTACAGAATGGGAAACAGAGCGCAATAGTTGGGTTATAGATAATTCCTTTGGTGCATTTGCATCTCCACTCAAATTGACCAAAGCGGGCTCCCGATATATTAGTGATGGTAGTTTGATGGATGTCAACTCATTAGGCTACTATTGGACTAGTACGGTTTCGGACAACACCCTTTCATTATCTCAGGTAATTGACGATTCACAAAACAGAACGATTTCCGACTACCGAGGGTTTGGGAACTCTGTTCGTTGTATTATGCAGTGAGATAACTAAGGGAAATAGAGTTGAAATACCCGCCGCGGCGGGCTCCGTGAAATAACTTAGGGAAATACAGTTGAAATACACTTCGCTTCGCCTGCCTCCGGTAGGCAGGCTTCGTGAAATACCATCGAAATACGAATTGAGTCCTCTATTTCCCCGAGCCTGCTCGGGTTATTTCTATTGTATTTCCATCGTATTTCTAGTTTAATTCCACCCCATTTCCATTGTGTTTCAATGGTGTTTCCATTAAAAAAATAAAGCCCCGTATCAATACGGGGCTTTTGCGTTATTTCTTGGCGATATAGGTGACCAAGTCAATTACTTTGTTGGAGTAGCCCCATTCGTTGTCGTACCAGGACACCACCTTTACAAAGGTGTTGGAAAGCTGAATGCCTGCCTCTGCATCAAAGATGGAGGTGCGAGGATCTCCGATAAAGTCATTGGATACCACTGCATCTTCGGTGTAGCCCAAGACACCCTTCATGGTGGTCTCGGAAGCTTCCTTCATCTTCGCGCAGATCTCTGCATAGGTAGCAGGGTTTTTCAAGCGTACGGTCAAGTCCACTACAGATACGTCTGGAGTAGGCACGCGGAAGGCCATACCGGTAAGTTTGCCATTCAATTCAGGGATTACCTTGCCTACGGCCTTTGCAGCACCTGTAGAAGATGGGATGATGTTTTGACCAGCACCACGGCCACCTCTCCAGTCTTTGGCAGAAGGGCTATCTACGGTCTTTTGCGTAGCAGTAGTGGCGTGTACCGTAGTCATCAAACCTTCCTCAATGCCCCAGTTGTCATTCAATACCTTGGCAATAGGAGCAAGGCAGTTGGTGGTACAAGATGCATTGGAAACGAAGGTCATGTCTGAAGTGTAGGTATGCTCGTTGACACCCATCACAAACATCGGCGTGTCGTCCTTGGAAGGAGCGGACATGATTACTTTCTTGGCACCAGCATCGATGTGGCCTTGAGCAGATTCTTTGGTCAAGAAAATACCGGTAGATTCGATGACGTAATCTGCACCTACTGCACCCCAATTTAAGCTTGCTGGGTTTTTCTCTGCAGTTACGCGAATGGAATTCCCATTCACAACCAAGTTTCCGTCTTTAACTTCCACAGTTCCTTTGAATGTACCGTGCGTAGAGTCGTACTTCAACATGTAGGCCATGTAGTCTACATCGATCAAATCGTTGATCGCTACTACTTGTACATCAGCTCTTTCTTGTGCCACACGGAAAGCGAGGCGACCGATTCTGCCGAATCCATTGATTCCAATTTTAATCTTGCTCATCTGTAAGTGATTTTATAGTACTACTAATTTTTTTTCTACTTCGGGTGGTTCCAATCGTTTATCGCTAAAACAAGCTGAAACGCAAGCGAATTTATTACAAAAATCGGGTCTGCCCAAACTAAACCCTTGGCTTTTCCCACCAAAACGCGGAATAGCGCAATTCAATCGATTTCGAAATCAAAAAAAGAAAGGAGGGAATCTTTCCTTTTCTCTAAACCCAAGAATAGCAGGCGCCTGGGTTCGGTGATTCCTAAATCGGAAACAAAAAAACCGGGATGTTCACCCGGTTTTAATTTTAGGACAAGGAAGCTAGAAGCTGCTTGAAGGTAGCACTTGGCTGCATGGCCTGTGCACACTTTCCTTCATCTGGCCGGTAATAGCCGCCCAAATCAATGACTTTGCCCTGGGAACTGTTGTATTCGTCTACGATCTTGGCTTCTTGGTCCAAAAGAGCCTTTGCTAAGGCAGTAAACTTGGCTGCCAAAGCGGTATCCTTGGTTTGCGAAGCCAGCGCCTGAGCCCAGTATAAGGCCAAGTAGAAGTGTCCACCACGGTTGTCTAGTTTGCCAACTACTCTGGCAGGTGACTTGTCTTCTTCCAACCAGCGTCCTGTGGCTTGGTCAAGTGTCTCGCCCAAGAGAATGGCGGTAGGGTTATCGAAAGTTTGTCCCAAATGCTCCAAGGAGACGGCTAAGGCCAAAAACTCGCCCAAAGAATCCCAGCGCAGGTGACCCTCTTCGGTAAATTGCTCTACGTGCTTGGGAGCAGATCCACCGGCTCCAGTTTCAAATAAGCCTCCTCCATTCATCAAGGGAACGATGGAAAGCATCTTGGCTGAAGTACCCACTTCCAAAATAGGGAAGAGGTCAGTCAAGTAGTCGCGAAGCACGTTGCCCGTTACTGAGATGGTATCCTTGCCCGCTACAATGCGCTCACAAGAGAATAGGGTTGCTTCAATAGGGGATAGAATATGAATCTCCAATCCTTTGGTATCGTGCTCTGGAAGGTATTTGTTTACTTTTTGAATCAGCTGCGCATCGTGTGCACGGGCCTTGTCCAACCAGAAGACTGCAGGGGTCTGCGACAATCTTGCCCGACTTACGGCCAGCTTTACCCAGTCCTGAATCGGTGCATCTTTGGTTTGACACATTCTCCATAGGTCACCTTGCTCTACGGGATGTGAGAAAAGGATGGACCCTTCGGCATCCGTTACCTCTACTGTACCTGCAAAAGGGATTTCGAAAGTTTTGTCGTGGGAACCGTATTCTTCTGCCTTTTGAGCCATCAGACCCACATTGGGTACGGAGCCCATGGTGGCTGGATTGAATGCGCCATTTTTCTTGCAAAAATCAAACACCGCCTGATAGATTCCTGCATAGCAACGGTCCGGGATGATCGCTTTGGTGTCTTGAAGTTTGCCTGCCTTGTTCCACATCTTGCCCGAAGTACGGATCATGGCAGGCATGGAAGCGTCGATGATCACGTCACTCGGCACGTGCAGGTTGGTAATTCCTTTGTCAGAATTCACCATGGCTACTGCAGGGCTTGCAGCATAGCAGGCTTCGATATCCTGTAGAATTTCTTCTTTTTGGGCAGCAGGAAGTTTCTCCAAGATGGCCAAAAGGTCCCCAAATCCATTGTTGACATCTACGCCTACAGCTGCTAGGGTGGCAGCATGCTTGGTGAATACGGGCTCAAAAAATACAGTCACCGCATGCCCAAAAAGGATGGGATCGGATACTTTCATCATCGTGGCCTTCAAGTGCAAGGAGAAAAGAACCCCTTTCTTATGAGCATCATCCTTGGCTTTTTGAATAAAGGCGCGGTACTGGGATACGCTCAAGGTGGAGGCATCGATGACCTCACCTTCCTGAACCTTCAACCCGGACTTCAGCACCTCGGTTTTGCCATCATTTCCTTGAAGGGTGATGGTCAGTTGGGTGGCTTGGTCTAGGGTAAGGGATTTCTCAGAACCGTAAAAATCACCAGCAGTCATGCTGTCCACATGGGTGTCGGAATCTGCGGTCCAAGCACCCATGGAATGGGGATGCTGGCGTGCGTAATTTTTTACGGCCAGTGGAGCGCGTCGATCGGAGTTGCCTTCACGAAGGACGGGGTTCACGGCCGAACCTTTGATCTTGTCGTATTTGGACTTGATGTTCTTTTCTTCCTCGGTTTTAGGTTCCTCCGGATAGTCAGGTAAGGCATATCCTTGACTTTGCAATTCCTTGATGGCCCCTTTCAATTGCGGTACGGAAGCCGAAATATTCGGAAGTTTGACAATGTTGGCCTCTGGAGTAATTGCTAGCTGACCCAACTCGGCTAAGTCGTCGTTGATGCGCTGCGCTTCGGTTAGGAATTCTGGAAAACTGGCCAGAATACGGCCAGATAAGGAAATATCGCGTGTTTCTACTTGTATGCCTGCCGTCTTGGTAAATGCTTGTACGATAGGTAGCAGCGAATACGTGGCTAATGCAGGGGCCTCGTCGGTGAGGGTGTAGAGGATTTTTGGTGTCTTGGACATGGCTCAGAATTTTGCTAAAAATGAGATCAATAGGTTTATCTTCTTCTTTTTCGTGTATCTCCTTGCAGAAACATTCCCCAAAAAGAGAAATGGGTCCACAAAAATACGAAAATCAAGCAGGTTTTCCTTCCATTTGTGGAAATCCTACTGTCCACTAGGATTAGGGATGTATCGTAAAGTTATCGGCATCTTTCCAAGCGGGAAATTTGCTTCGGTATTCTTCCAATGCGGTGTAGTTTAGGGTGATCACCTGAATCTGCTCTTGTTCTTCTAGGTTTACCAGTGTTTCGCCCTTGAAATCGTAAGCTGCAGAATGCCCGTTGTAGGCGATCTGGTTTCCATCTACCCCCACGCGGTTGACCCCGAAAGCGTAGGAAAGGTTTTCGATGGCACGGGCTGGGAGTAGGGTATCCCAAGCCGAAATGCGTGCTGCAGGCCAGGAGGCTACATAAAAAAGAAGGTCGTAGGCGGCCTTTCCGTCTGTCCAGTGGTTGCGCGCCCATACAGGGAATCGGAGGTCGTAGCAGATTTGTGGGCAGATTTTCCAGCCGTTTAGTGAGAAAATGGGAAGCTGCTCGCCTGGAGCAAAGCTGGCATCCTCATTTGCCATGCGGAAGAGGTGGCGCTTGTCGTAGGATTGGGTGTTGCCGTCTGGTTCTACCCAGAGCAGGCGGTTGTAATAATTCCCTCCTTCGGAAATGATGACTGTGCCTGTGATCACGCTCCCCGTTTGGGTAGCCAGTTGCTTCATCCACTTGTGCACCTGCAGGTTCATCGGCTCTGCCAAGGTGGCGGAATCCATGGAAAAACCAGTAGGAAACATTTCTGGCAGGACGATCATGTCGCAGCTATTTTTTAAGGTCCAGATTTTCTCCTCCAGCATGGCTAGGTTGGCCGTCTTGTCCTGCCAATGCAGGTCTGTTTGCACGAGTGCTACGCGGAGGTCTGGGGTTTGTGCCATTATTTAAGCGGGTAGATCATCCGGTAGTCGGTGGACACCTTGCCTTTGCTCACGTCGATCAGTTTGGACTGAATCAAACGCTTCTTGAGGCCTTTCAAGTAGTCTACAAATAGAATCCCTTCTAAGTGGTCGTACTCGTGTTGGATGACGCGGGCGGTCATGCCGCTAAACTCTTCCTCTTTCAGGTTCCAGTTTTCGTCGTAGTATTCCAGGGTCAATTTTTCTGGGCGAATAATTTCTGCCCGCACATCCGGGATGCTGAGGCAGCCTTCTTCAAAGCCAAAGTTGTCCCCGTACTCGTCCAGTAGGATGGGGTTGATGAATACGCGGCGTATTCCTTTTTCTTCGTCATCCTCATCCAGCATCAGGGAGCTATCGATGACAAACAAGCGTACGCCCTGATTGATCTGTGGAGCTGCAAGACCTACTCCATGCGCATGATCCATGGTGGCATACATGTCTTGGATGAGTTGCGTCAAGTCACTTCCTTCAGGCAGTTCTTCTGCTTCTTTTTTCAATACCGGGTTGCCGTAAGCGACGATAGGGTAAATCATTGTCTTTCTAAATAGGATTGTAAGATAATGGCGGCGGATACCTTGTCCAAGTTCCCCGCCTTTTCTCTGCGGTCTTTTTTCTTGCTGCCCATGGCAATCATGGTTTGCATGGCCATTTTGGAGGTGTAGCGTTCGTCAATGAGGACTACTTTCTGTGCAGGAAAGGCCAGTTCAAGCTTTTCTTTCAAGGCAAGCACCAAGGGGGTCATTTCATTGGGCTGGCCATTGAGGCGTGTAGGGTGTCCGAGAACCAATACTTCTACTTCTTCTTTTGCGCAGTAGGCTTGGAGGTAGAGCATCAACTTTGACGTCTCAATAGTTTCCAGGGGATTGCAGGTGATCTTTAAGGGATCAGTAACTGCCAAGCCGGTGCGTTTGGTACCCAGGTCTATTGCTAGTACTCTGGGCATCAGTTGGTTTGAATTTGTTTACGAATTTTCCGTAAGGCTTCCTTCTCCAGTTCCACTGCCTTGGGAAAAAGGAGTTCATCTTCGATTCTTGCGTGGATGGATAGCTCTTTTTCAAAATTTTGTAGCTCGTGGTAGAGCACCTTCATGGTCAAGGGTGCGTCTGCAGCCAAGGCGTAGTTGTTGGTCAGTTTACGAATGCCTTCCATCTCGTCGTCGTGAATCTCGTGGTGCTCAGCTAGGTAGTGGATGGGGTCTTGTTCCAGGATGGTCAGCGCATCTCGGGTACTAAACTCTCCTGCCTCAATGCTCTGGAGCAGGTCAATCCGATTGAACAACCGACTTTCCTCCTCGTGGATGTGGTGGATAAAATCTTCCACAAATAGCGGGAATAGGATTCGGAGGTCTCCAAGGAGCATTTCGTAGCCTGGCTCTGGAGAGATGCCTGAAATCAAGTTGGATAAAAAAGGGAGCTCCTGTCGAACAAAGAAGTAGTGCTTTTTCTTCAGGTAAGCAACTAGCAGTTCAATGGGGTTGAGGTATAGTTCCTCGAGTGAAGGATCTTTTTGGAGGGCCCAACTTTCGAGTTGTGCAATCAGCTGCCGAGGATTGACCTTGTGCTTGTGGCAAACTTTTTCTAGCGAATCGCTGGGGTACTGGTAAAAACTGATGCCAAAGTAGTGCAGGACAGCAGCGAAAACATAGTTTTCGGAGACCAATTCCCCAACCGATGTTTTTTCGAATGACTTCTTTGCCTGCATAGCACAAAAATAATTTTTTTTGAACTAAAAAAGGGAAATTAATGTCATCTTTATCTACTTTGTTACAGAAGTAAATCAGTTAAAATTCCCTAAAGTGGAATGCTGATTCTTAAATCCCCAAGACTTAGTTGTTTATTCGAGAAGTTAATAGTTAATCCTGTGAGCCAACAAAAAAATACCATGAGACAAATCCGTCTTCCTTTGCTTCTTGCACTTTCTATTGCAGGCGGTATTTGGATTGGCGCCACCTTTGCGGAGCCCAAGGGCAGTCAAAACGACCTAAGAGCAGCACTCTACAAGTTGCAAGAGATCATGACCTACATCAACCGCGACTACGTGGACAGCGTGGATACCAACGAGCTCGTGGAGTTTGGCATCACAAAGATGTTGGAGAAACTCGATCCTCACTCCAGCTACATTCCAGCCAAAGATGCATCGCTAGTTCAGTCCCAGTTGGAGGGTGAATTTGATGGAATTGGGGTGGAGTTTGGCATCATTCGCGATACCATCTATGTGGTAGCTCCGCTTACCGGAGGTCCTTCAGAGGCTTTAGGTATCCAATCTGGGGATCAGATTATTTCCGTTGACGGCAAGACGGTGGCAGGCATTGGCATTACCAACCGGGATGTATTTGACTACCTCAGAGGTCCAAGTGGCTCCAAGGTGGCGGTGGAGATCAAGCGAAAGAATGCGCCTAGCTTGATCAAGTATTCGATCACACGGGCCAAAATTCCACAATACAGCATCAATGCTACCTACATGGTAGACAAGGAAATAGGCTACATCAAGGTGACCAGATTTGCGGCGACTACCTACGATGAGTTTCGAAAATCGGTGAGTGATCTTCAGGCCTTGGGTATGAAAAAGTTGATTGTTGACCTGCAAGGCAATCCTGGTGGCTACATGGGTGCAGCGATATACATGGTCGATGAGCTCCTTGGTGGGAGAGACCTAATTGTCTCACAGGTAGGCAAAGTGAGCCAGTACAACAGCAAGGCCTATGCATCCAAGCCGGGCATGTTTGAGGAGGGATCGGTGATTATTTTAATCAACGAGGGCTCTGCTTCTGCTTCGGAGATTATGGCCGGAGCGATCCAAGACAATGACCGCGGACTGATTGTAGGCAGAAGATCGTTCGGCAAGGGTTTAGTGCAAATGCCCATTGACCTATCCGATGGTGCCGAGCTACGGTTGACCATTGCGCGCTATTTTACGCCTTCAGGCCGATCCATTCAAAAGCCGTATGACAGTGACTACGAGGCTTATGAAACGGACCTCAACAACCGCTACGAGAAAGGCGAGTTTTTCTCTGCCGACAGCATCCAGTTTAACGACAGCCTCAAGTACAAAACCAAAAAGGGGCGTACCGTCTATGGCGGTGGAGGCATCATGCCGGACTACTTTGTACCGCTCGATACCACGATGAACAGTGCCTATGTCAACAAGCTCTTTTCGACGGATGCATCACGGGAGTACTTGCTCGACTATGTAAGCAAAAACAAGAGCAAATTTTCCAAGGTCTCCGTAGAAGATTACTACAAGACTTTCAAGGTCAGCGATGCGATGTTGATGGACTTGGCGGACTTTGGAAAGAAGAATAAGGTGGAGTTTGACGCGAAGGATTTTGCGAAGTCCAAGGAGTACCTCCGCATCTTGATCAAGGCGCACCTAGGACGACAACTTTACGACGACAGCGCGTTCTATAAGGTCATCAACGACATCAATGAGGTCTACCAGCAGGCCATCAAGCTCTTTGGCGAAGCTGATAAGATCAACCTTTGAGGTCTTTCATACCTCGAAGGTTTTAGTCCAAATGACACAGGAATTTCACGCAGGTAGATCAGCGTAAAAAAAGGATTCACTATCCGCCGCGGCGGAGCGTGAAAAAAAAAGTTTTACGCAGATAAACACGGAAAAATCCCGCAGATCTATTGGGTTGAATCCGTGTACTTTTTCTCTTATCCGCCGCGGCGGATCAGGTAAATTCCGCAAATAAATCAGCGGTTCTTTTCTTCTTATCCGCCGCGGCGGAGCGTGAAAAAAAGGTTTACGCAGATTAGCACGGAAAAATTCCGCAGATCTATTGGGTTGAATCAGCGGTTCTTTTCTATCTAGATCAGCGTAAAAAAAAAGGTTCACTATCCGCCGCGGCGGAACGGAAAAATCCCGCAGATAAATCAGCGTTTTTTTTTCTCCTAAGATCAGCGTGGAAAAAAAGTTTTACTATCCGCCGCGGCGGAACGGAAAAATAACGCAGATCTATTGGGTTGAATCAGCGGTTTTTTTTGATCAGCGGAAAAAAGGGGTTCACGTAATTAAAGGATGGAGGATCAACCTTTACTCAATTTATTCAATCGGGTTTGGTAGTGTTGTAGATAGCTACGCTGGGTTCGTTCGTTCAAAAAGGAAGCGGTAATCAGTTGCTCAACTTGGTCTGATTTAGACAGCATCTCTGTCAAAATCGTACGAGCTTGCTTTTCTTGAATGCCTGCACGCAATGCCAGTTGTTGAAATTGCTTCAACACGGTTCCTTGAAAGACTGTGGGGGATAAAATCCCCTGATCCAAGGCAAAATCCTGATCTTCAATGTGTATTCTCGTATTCATCAAATCGTAGGCAGGACTCAGCCGGTAATCCCCCATGGGAGTTTCCAACACAGAGAAATTCTTTAAATGTGCATCTCCATTTGAAAACAGGTAATTGAACAGGATGAGTTTAAATAACTTGAGCACTTCCACTAGGTAGGCAGGCAACTTTGCGCGCATCACCTCTGCCAACTCCAAATAGCTGCCCTGATATTTGTAGTTCGTACCATGACTTTGGGGACTTTTTCCCAAGAGCGATGCCATATCTTCTTGACCCAACTTTTGTCCATCAGCTAGCAAATCAAATCGTTTGGTCAGGTAAGCCATTTCCCCGTTTTCAAAAAAAATAAGTGCATTGGCTGCTGTTTCAATCCCATACACTTGCGTCGCTAATTGCATTGTCAGGTGCTCATTGGCAGGCACTTGGTCTGCCAACTTTACTAAACTGGGGATGGGCTTTAGCAAGTGGGTTCCTTGTTCCCCAGCTTTGGTTAGTCGGAGTTTGTTTTTGACCTGAATCAGTGAAAATTTTTCTTGTACCCCCGATATGGAAAGCTGCAGTGCATTTTCTTCAAAGACTTCTTCTTGGTAGCGTGAATCGGTGAAGGAGGCATAGGGAAGGATCGGGGATACCTTTCTTCCTCCAAAAACTCGGTTTAAACAAGCCTGGCTGTAGCTGTCAAATCCTGCTGCCAGTGTGCCGGGGCAACGAGTGAATGAAATCCCGCTCATCCTATTTCCTCTTTTACCACCCGTACTGCGCCTACCGTATCGCCCTGGCCAACTTCCAACAAAAGCCCAAAGTAATCCTCTGCATCAATTTTCTTCTTTTTGCAGATCAACTGCTTGGTTACACCCTCCGGGAGCAAGTTGAAAAAGAAGGGGAAGAGGTGGGCAGCTTTGTAGTCAACAAGGGATTTGGGTAAGCTCAAACTAATTGCAGGCTTGCTGCTATCGAGAAGCCAATTCGAATGGTAGCAAAATACAAATCCTCCTTTATCCTCCTGAATTAGCCTTCCAGCTTCCTCATTTTTGAAATAGACCTTGGCGCTACGCATCTCCTTTAGCTAGTTTTTTTAAGTTGTAATGTCAGCTCCAATCCCAATACCTCAGTTAGTTTTTGGAGGGTAGCTAGGGTGGGGTTTCCCTTGCCCGATTCAAATTGTTTGAGCGTGCGCAGGCCAATCCCGGCAAGTGCTGCAAGTTGCTCCTGGGTAAGGTGTAGCATGTCTCGCCTCGCTTTAATTTGTTGAATAAGCGCTAAAAGGTGCGTCATAATGCTCTTTTTTATATAAAAGTAAGCTTATAGATCAATAAAACAAATAAAAGTGCTTTTTAATGCTCTTTTAAAGTAAAAAAATCTTTGAGGGCTCGAACCTTTGAGGTCTCTAAGACCTCGAAGGTTTTGGATTGGAATTAAATCCTTCGAGGTTTGAAAAAAACCTCAAAGGATGGAGGATCTACTTCACCACGATCAATTCGGAGGTAGGTACTCTAAATCGCTCCCCATAGATTCCTTCAGGCATTCCTTTGCCGCAGCCGATAATCATCGCGATTTCGCATCCAGCAGGGAGTTTCAGATGTTTTTTGACCCGCTTGGAGTCAAAGCCCTCCATTGGGCAGGTATCGTATCCAGCCGCTTTCATCCCCAGCATAAAGGTCATGCAGGCGAGGGATGCGCTCTTGTGCACCGAGATCCGAACGGCTGTTTCACTTACCTCGCGTACCATAGGCTTGCGGAGCCCTTGGGTGATGGCAATTAATTTTTTAACAAAGGACCAGCCCGGAAATTTATGATAGAGCATGGGTACCAATTTTCGATAATACCGAAGTGCCAGCTTCACTTTTTTGTCTCCTTCTCCAGATGAGGATGCCGTGATAAACTCAAAATTGGCTTTGGCATGGGCTTTCCAACGATCTCGTCGGGTGAGGACCACGACCAACTCCCGTGCAGTGGTGGCTGCTTTCTGTCCCATGCATAACTGTGCCAGACGATCCTTGAGGGGAGAGTATTCCGGCACGCGCACAAACTGGTAGAGCTGCAGGTTAGAGCTATTGGGAGAAAGGATGGCCGCTTCCAAGCATTTTTGAACGATGGTACCATCGAAAGTTCCCATTTGATCAAAAACGCGTACAGATCGACGCTGGCTTACAGCCTCGAAAAAATTCATGTCCTTAGTCATTACCTTCTTTTAACTTTTTTTGATTGGTAAAGATGAGGATATTTTTGAAGTTTACAGAACGATCATCTTAGTCAGCACTGCTATGTTTTTTACGCTTATACGTTTACAGTTTCTCAAAAGCATTCGGTCAACGAGCTTCGCAAAAAGTGCCCTAGCGGCGGGGTTTTTGGTATTTGTATCCCTCTTACTGTTGAGTTACGTCTTTTTGGCAGGGCTATTTTTGGGGAGAATCATCGATCAGTTTGCCGAGGGCAAGGAACCCATTGCCTTTCTCAATTCGGTCTTGATCTACTTTTTCTTGTTTGAATTTATGTACCGCTACTTTATTCAAAAGTTACCGGTAGTGGATTTAGAGAGTTTGCTTCACCTCCCAATTGGGAAAAAGAAAATCGTATCCGTCTTGTGGTTGCGCTCCTTCTTGTCTCCGCTCAATGTCATCGCCCTGTTGCTATTCCTGCCCTTTGGGGTGGAGGTGGTGCAGGCGGAGTATGGTCTAATCGGCTTTGTTTGCTGGTTGGGTACCCTATTGGGAATAAGTTGGTCCCTGCACTGGTTTATGCTTTGGTTCAAGCAGCGCTTTGAGGACAGCTTGCTGGGTCTAGGGTTGATTTTTGTGGTGGTCCTACTTTCTGGAGGATCGACCTACTTGGGCGGGTTCAATGTAGGTTCCCTTGTTGCTCCCTTCTTTACAGCTGCTGCCCAGAATGTATTACCCTTTCTAGGAGTACTTGGGCTGCTCGTGGGGGTGTATTTGCTTTCCTTTCGATACTATGTGTCTCATGCTTACTTGGAAGAGCTGGGAGAGGAGGAATCTTTCCGGGTTTCAGGTCAAGGTTTCGGCCTTTTTTCACGCTTTGGAGTGGCCGGGGAGCTGGCCAATCTGGAGTGGAAGTTGATTTTGAGGCATAAGAAGAGTAGGACCTATTTGATTCTTTCCGCCTTCTTTTTATTGTATGGATTGATCTTCTACACCAATCCAGCCTACCAAAGTGAAACGGGAATTTCACCCATTTACATATTTGTGGGCGTGTTCATTACAGGCATTTTCATGATCCAGTATGGACAGCTTTTTCTGAGTTGGAACTCCTCCAATTTTGATTTTTTCCTGATGCAGAAAGGAGGTTTGGAAGCCTTGGTGCGTGCCAAGTACCTGCTCTTTCTCGGAGTTTCTGGGGTTTGTTTCTTGGCATCAGTGCCCTATGTGTACTTTGGCTGGGACATTTTGCTGGTGCATGTGGCCACCTTCTTGTTTAACTGTGGGATTCTGATTCATGTTATTATTTACTTAGCCCTTTGGAAGCCCAAGCCCATGGATCTCAACAAGGGAGCCATGTTTAACTACGAAGGGGTAGGGGCTGCACAGTTTTTGATTATTATTCCCTTGATGGCGGGGCCCTACTTGGTGTATCTGCCCTTTTCTTATTTGATTAACGATTACGCCGGTTTGATGGCCTTGGGCATCACCGGTCTAGCAGGCATCCTTGCTTTTGGTCCGCTCTCTCGTCTCGTGACACAACGGCTTTTGGCCAACCGATTTGAAATTTCATCTTCCTTCCGACAAGAACTATGATACAGGTATCCCAACTTAAAAAGCAGTACAAAGAAGCCGTGGTGCTGGATATTCCCGAACTGGAAATTGCCAAGGGGGAGTGCTTTGGTCTAGTGGGCAACAATGGTGCTGGCAAGACGACGCTATTCCGAATCATGCTGGACCTCGTAAGGGCTACAAAAGGTCAGGTGACCTTTTTGGGAGACGATGTGAGCAAAACCGAGAATTGGAAATCCCAGGTAGGCGCTTACTTGGATGAGCAAATGCTTTTGGCCTTTTTGACGCCCGACGAGTACTTTGAGACCCTGCGCAAGATTTATGGGCTTTCGGAGGCAGACCTGCAGCTGCATTTGAGCAAGTTTGAGGAGCTCTTTAATGAAGAGGTGCTCGGCAAAAAGAAATACATCCGCGACCTATCCAAGGGCAACTTGAAGAAGGTGGGCATTGCTGCGGCGATGCTTGGACATCCCCAAGTGGTCTTTTTGGATGAGCCTTTTGAGAACTTGGATCCAAGTTCTCAGATCCGTTTGAAGAAGTTGATTTTGTCCGAGTTGGCCGCTTCCAAAACCACCTTTTTGATCTCTAGCCACGACCTAAACCATGTGACCGACCTCTGCAGCCGCATTGTGCTGCTGGAAAAGGGCAAGGTGATCCGTGACTTGCGCGAGAAGGATGCGATGTTGAAGGAGTTGGAAGCGTATTTTGTAGGGTAAACTCCAGTTTTAGAGCTATAGTTGATTACCAATAATTTTTTTATTGCAAAGTCATAAAATAAATTTTTGGTTTACTTTTGGGCATGTGGCCGGCCTTGTCAATTCTATCTTTTTTTGTTGGGGGTGTATTACTTTTGCTCGTTTCCGTTTCCCTGTTTGATACCAAAAGGGAACTCAAATCGAGTATCTTTTTTTTAGCCATTTTGACAATCTCTGGTGTCCAACGTGTCGTCTTTGGCTTGTCTAGTTTTAAGATTTTGGGTCCCCTCGAAAACCCATTTGAACAATCGCTCCTGTTTGCCTTTTTTATCCCACCGATTTATTACCTTTTTTTTGAGGGCCTACTTTATCAAAAAATTGCAAGAAAAAATCTTCCGCTCCATTTCGGGCTTTCTTTCCTGCTGGTGGGCCTGAGTCTAGGATTAGATTGGAACAAATCCATCAATCAAACTGTATTTTTAGTCTACTCTTCAGGGTACATTCTTCGATTGATTTATTTAGTGTGGACGTATTTTGCGAAGCGAAAGAGTCAGCGGGAGTTGGGCTATTTTAAGTCCATCCGCGTTTGGGCGTACTTGATGATGGTCGCTTTTTTATTGATTTACGCCTTCGCAAACTTTATCTACGGCAAAGGGCTACAGGATACACAAGAGAAAGTGTTGGGGGAATTCTATGGCCTCACCTCCTTTCTCTGGTTGTTTATTGCTTTTTACCTGTTGAGAAACCCGCGCATTCTGTACGGGGAGCTGCGCTTGTTGGAACACATCAATGCGGGCGCTCCCGAAGAGATTGCCATCTGGAGATCCAAAAAGAAGGGGCAAACTAATCCTCAGGACCTGGGTGTAGAGAAGCAGATCGCTCCACGCATAGAGACTCTTCTTTTTGCCTTAAAAAAAATGGAGCAGGCCTGGTCTGAGGAGCTTCTGGAGGTGCCCAGTCTCAAATCCCTCTCCTTCCAGTTGGACTGTCCACAAAGTCACGTGAAGTACCTGTTTAAGTACTATGGAAATTTCACGTATGGGGAGTATGTCAATGTGTTGCGCATCAATTATTCCATTTCGTTGATTCGAAAGGGGTACTTGTTGACACACACCATCGATTCCTTGTCCAAGAAGACCTTGTTTGTGAGTGGCAATACCTTCTACCTCAATTTCAAAAAGCTGACAGGAGAATCCCCTTCCGAATATCATGCGCACCTGCAACAGGAAAAGCGGGGTGCTGTTGAGGGTTGAATTATTATAAAAGTACCAAGTACGAATTACCAAGTAGAAACACGATGGAAATACAATAGAAATACACTGCGCTTCGCTTCGTGAAATAGTTAATGCGTATTAAAAATTATTTCACCGAGCGGGGCTCGGTTTATTTCCACCGTATTTCCATAATGTTTTTTTTTAATAGAAATCGAAATAGTTATTTCACCGAGCGTGCCTGCCCGCCGCGGAGGGCCCGGTCTATTTCTACTGTATTTCCACTGTATTTCGCCTACCCGCCGCTGTTTCTTGGCTCTCTAGAAAGCCGCCTTCGGCAAAAATACAGTCCGCACCTGATTAGTTTCTCCCTTTACCTCGGTCCAGGCAAAGTACACGCGATCTCCCAGCACCTCCAGTTGAGGGAAGCCACTTTTACGACCCGAGTCCATCGCCCCAATCTCCCAGCGCGTACCCATTTTGCCCCCGGACTCAATACGAGCAGCCATCAGATAAGTGCCCGATTTAGTGGTTTCCATCCATGCAGCGATACCTGTTTGCTCATCCAGCAAAGCAACTTCCACACGGCCAATGATGCCCTGTCCCTCGACAGTAATCGGTGCAGCAAAGGTGGCACCGGCATCCGAAGAAAAGGAGAATTGCACCTTCGGTTCTCCTTTGGCTGCCGTAAACCAGCCTACGAGGACAGTCTTTCCTTGAGCAACGACCTTGGGACCATTGACTGGGCAACCTGCTATTTCCCATCCGTCGGCATGAATGATGCTAGGTTCGGTCCAGGCTCCATCCACCAAGCGGGTGATGGCAATGTCTCGAATCTCTCGATCGGATCGGTTGCGGTAAATCACTACCGGTCCTTGGGAAGTAATCGCCGTGCTGGTCTGGCAGCAATCACAGGTTTTGGCATCCAGGAGCGTATCCCAAAGCACCTGTCCCTGCAGGGTTACTTCAGCTGCGCGTATGCTCATTGCGCCTGAATGTGCGTCGTGGCTGTCATGCCCTCCGCCTCCGGTGTTCCGCCCATCTAGCCAGGAAACCAAAAAAGTCGAATCCGTATAGGCCGCTGCGGACACAAATCCATGTTCGGTTAACGTGGAATCGCGGTGCAAGGGAAGCCCACCCAGCCAGGTAGACTGTCCCTTAGGCAAGGCATGCAGGAGAACGTCGTAGGAAAATTTGCCAGGAGAGGATTTTTGAAGGTGGTAGGCTAGGAGCGAGCCCTTGTTTTGAACGAGTGCAGGGTAGTCTGCCCAGTTGACAAACCAGTTGGTCCCCTCGGAGATATGCTCAGGTTTAGACCAAGTTCCATCTTCTCCAAGTCGCGCAAAGTAAAACTGAGCAAGGCTATCTGTGGGCGTGGCTACCCAAGAAAGGAGCAGCTGCGTACCATCTGAAGAGAGAGAAGGCAAAGACGTTCCCGCCCCTACTGGAAAAGGGATGGCTTGGTCAGCTACGGGAGCCGGGGGAGTCGAAGTGCAGGAGGCGAGGTAAAGCCCGGAAAAAGCAAGTAAAGTGAGCAGGATGCGGTTCATGGCTGTTGGGAGATCAGGTCTTCAATGGAAGTGACATCCTGCCAGTTTAACTGTCCCGAATGTCGGTAGACCACCTTTCCTTGGCGATCTAGAACGAGCGTAGTGGGTAGGGCATGCACTTCAAAATCCGCGAGTGTGGCTTCTTTCAGATGGAGAAACTCCAATCCGAAGTTGCGTTTTTCTTCAAAAGCTCGGATTTGATCGAGCTCTTCTTCGGTGGCGAGGAAAAATGCGACGCTATCGCTTTTTAGTCGGGGCAGGGCTGCTTTTAATTCTGGGAATTCTGCCAAGCAGGGCTTGCACCAGGTGGCCCAAAAGTGCAATACGGTGTAGGTTTTCTGTTCGGGCGACAAGCCAAATTCAGTTCCATCCATCCGCTGAAATCGTACCTCTTCCAGAGAGAAGGGATCCGCCGCTGCGGTTGTAACGTTTTCGGCCGGAGCTTTGGATTGACAGCTGACCACTAGGAAGCAGAGGAATAGGATTATTAGGGTACGAGATGACATATAGAAATACGAACTGAACAGTACAAGGTACAAAGTACGAAGTACCAATTAGAAATACGAAGTGCGAGGTACGAAATACGATATCTAAGCTAATGTCGAATGATGAACGTCGATTGCAGAATGTTGAAGTGGAAATCATTGAATTGAACTACAGCCCTCGTCTGCCCGCCGTGGCGGGTGTTTCTCAATACTAGTTTAACCATGTCCTCTCTTCATTTTTCCTTCCCAAAAAAAATAACTGTGACATCTACGAGAAAGGTGTGACAAATACCTCAAAAAACAGTTCGGTTAATTTTCTTCATTCGATTTCAATCGAAAAAATAGACTGATTTGAAGAAAAAAAATATTCGCATGAAAAGACTGTTTTATTCCGTATTTGTCACACTCCTATTTTCCTTTTCTGCCCTTGCGCAGAATGAAGGACTCAATTTTCAAGGAGTGGCTAGAAACACTGCTGGTGAAGTGCTAGTGAGTCAAAAAATAAATCTTCGTCTATCCATTTTGCTAGGATCAGAAACGGGAACGGTAGCTTATGTTGAAACCAGACAAGTAACCACCAACCCACAAGGAGTATTTGCTGTAGTGGTGGGTGACGACAAAGCACTAACCAAGTCTACTAATTTTTCATCCATCAACTGGACCCCTTCTCCTAAATTTATCAAAGTGGAGATGGATCCCAATGCAGGGAGCAGCTATTTGGTGATGGGTACCTCTAGACTCCAGGCAGTACCTTTTGCCTTCTATGCGAATGGGGTAGATGCAAACAATGTAAAAGGAGTGCTCCCAGTAAGCAGCGGAGGAACAGGAGTGGCATCCATCTCGGAACTAAAATCAAACCTAAGTTTGGATCAGGTCAATAACACCTCGGATGCGAGCAAGCCCATTAGCACGGCGAATCAAGGTGCTTTAGACACCAAAGTGGATAAGGTAACTGGCAAGGAACTTTCCACCAACGACTACACCACCGCAGAGAAGAACAAGCTTGCGGCGATTACAGGAACCAATACGGGTGACCAGGACCTTAGCGCATATGCCACTACTGCACAGGTTGCCACCAAGACAAATACAACGGATGTAACTACAAGCTTAGCCACCAAGGCAAATACAGCAGATGTCACCACAAGCTTGGCAACCAAGGCAAATGCCTCCGATGTCACCACAAGCTTGGCCACCAAGGCAAACACAGCGGATGTGACGACAAGCTTAGCCACCAAGGCAAATACAGCAGATGTCACCACAAGCTTGGCAACCAAAGTAGACAAGGTAACCGGTAAGGATTTGTCCACCAACGACTATACCACGGCAGAGAAGACCAAGCTTGCAGCAATTACAGGTACCAATACGGGAGATCAAGTGAACATTACCGGAAATGCAGGAACTGCGACAATATTACAGAATGCAAGAACCATCAATGGAGTCGCATTTGATGGCTCTGCAAACATTACGCTTCCCACTCCTGCTGCGGGAATTCCCTACACAGGTGCTACGCAAGCAGTAGACCTGGGTGCCTTTGATTTGAAGGTAAATGGATTGACTATTGGGCGTGGTAATAATAGAGTTGATAATAACGTAGCAATAGGTCAAAGTGCTCTAAGTAGCACTACTACAGGTTTCCAGGGGAATTACATTACAGCAGTTGGATTCGAGGCACTGAAAAACGATACCTGGGGTTACTTCAATACAGGAATCGGTTCTAGCGCTCTTTTTAGTAATACCACAGGCTTGGCCAATACAGCCGTAGGCAGTAATTCACTTTATAGTAACACCACAGCCAACTATAACACTGCGGTTGGTGTTGCAGCACTTGGGAGCAATACGACTGGAGAAAACAATACAGCGACTGGTAGCAGCTCACTTAAAAATAATACTACCGGAGGACAGAATAGCGCATTTGGGAGAAACGCCCTTGAATCCAATACGACAGGCTCTATAAATACAGCGACTGGTACGGGTGCACTTAGTGCGAACACAGTTGGAGGTGCCAATACTGCAAATGGAGCCAGTGCACTAACTTCTAACCTAGCTGGTGGAGGCAATACGGCAATGGGTTTCAATGCGCTTAGAAATACGAATGGTTCAGAAAATACAGCAATTGGCAATAGCGCTGGCTCCCTCAATACAACGGGCACAAACAATACCGCAATTGGTGGGTATGCTAATTTTGGAGCAAACAACTTAACCAATGCCACAGCATTAGGTTATGGTGCAACTGTTGCCGCTAGCAATACCATTCAATTGGGAGCTGATGGTACAAATAGTTATACTGCGGTTACCCTGGTAAAAACCAGTGGAACGGTTAATGCTGGCGGCTTTACGACAAGTGGATCGGTTACTGCAGCTAGTTATATAACATCCTCTGACCTTCGACTAAAGTCAAACATTTCTCCTTTGGCAAATAGCCTAGCGACTGTCATGCAACTGAATCCTGTGCATTACATGAAAAAAGGGTCTTTGGCTTCCACAGGGTATACTCGAGAAGAAAATGGATTTATCGCCCAGGAAATTCAAAAAATC
This sequence comes from Algoriphagus sp., assembly GCA_044353615.1. GTDB lineage: Bacteria > Bacteroidota > Bacteroidia > Cytophagales > Cyclobacteriaceae > Algoriphagus. The sequence goes on from JBILBQ010000020.1 coordinate 21,036, forward strand.
TTGCCCTTTATTGTAACTGAAGGTACGGATGAAAATAAACTACTGTCGGTGGATTACAATTCCTTTATCCCAATGCTAACGAAAGCGATTCAGGAACAACAAAAACAAATTGAAGATCAAAACGCTAAAATTGCAGCGCAACAAAAGCAAATTGAGGAATTGATCAAACTAGTCAAAGGGCAATAAGGATAATGAAAAAAGTAACGACTTATACAAGGGCGACCTACGGCCTAGGACTGTTATTCTTGACCCTCCTAGGGGTGAGCTCCCTACAGGCACAAAGCATCAGTCCCCAGACCCTAAATGTCTCCGGTGGCTACACCCTAGTTGGGGGCTATTCCTTGGGCTATAGCGTGGGTGAGGAGAGCTCAATCTCCCACTACACCACCGCTACTGCAAGTACGCTGTCCGCAGGATTTATTCAAGACTTCGGCTTCCTCGAGCGAGACCACCTGGTGCTTGACCTGTCGCTATCTAACGCCTCATTTGAGGGGAGTACGACTGTATTTTTTATTCCGGTCGGAGACTTTACCGTGAAGTCCTCCCGAACGACTACGTCTACAAAAACTCCCCTTTTCACTAACCTCTTTGGGCCAGGATACGACAACCGCTACTTTGAAATCAAGGACAACATCTTGTTCTGGAGCAGCGCAGACCCCGCCCCGGGCAAAGAGATCTTTCAGATTCTAGCCCAGGTGCTAGACCGAAAGGGAAATGCAGTAACGAAGTTTTTCGACATCAAACGGACCCGTCCAGAGTTCTCCTCCCTAGTCGTGAACAATAGCTTCTCCCCTAACGGAGATGGAATCAACGACAACTGGAGCGTGCCTAGCCTACGTTTCTACGAAGGTGCGCGCATCTCAGTATTCGATAAAGTGGGTTCCCGTATGTTCTACACCGAAATCCCTGACCAAGGTTGGGACGGCACCTTCAATGGGAAGGAACTTCCAATAGGCTCGTACTTCTGGGTGATCGAAGCGCTCGAAGTAGGAGAGATGAGGAGAGGAATTTTGAATTTGATTAGAAAATGAAGTAGGAACTGGAAATAAGGTGGAAATACTATGGAAATAGACTGCGCTTCGCTCCGTGAAATAAGTTGAAATAGCAGCAGGATTAACTATTTCACCGAGCTTGCTCGGTTTATTTCCAGGGTATTTCGATTGTATTTCCTGCCACAAAAAAATAATGATGAAAAAACTACTACTACTCTCCTTTGCCATCCTGCTAAGCCTTGCCTCTTTCGGGCAATCCCGCAAATACATGTCCCAGTTTAGCCACTTGCAAGGCTACTTCAACCCTGCTCTGACGGCCTACGAAGGCTCGATGGTCAAAGGACTAGTCCGCAACCAGTGGGCTGGCTGGGAAGGAGCACCGAAGTCCTACTTTGTTTCTGCAGAACTCGACTTCGCGAACTTGGGCGGCTCCTCTGACCTAGGCAAGAATGCAGTAGGAGTCAACCTACTCAACGACGAGTACGGTGCCTTTACCGAATCGGAATTGATCTTGAGCTACGCGACTCGTATCCAAGTAAGCGAGAAAGCAGGCCTTCGCATGGGTGCCGGATTGAACATCAACAGCATCCGACTTGACGGCACTAGACTCACTACCGAGCAGGCGAACGACCCTACACTAGCACAGTATGTCGGAGGATTTTCAGACATGAATATCTTGGACCTCAACATCGGTATGTCGATCACGCACCCGAACTACTACGTTTCCTATGGAGTGAATAACGTCAACGAGGGAAGCATCAGCAGTGGAGACGTGTTTATGGACAAGAAGCCACGGGTAGGCATTGTGCAGGCAGGCTACCGCAACCGCTTCTCTGATAAAATGACGGTAGTCACGAATGCGATGTGGAGAACGCAGTCGGACTTACCGGCGAACGTGGAGTTCAACCTAAAGTTCCTGTTCAAAGACAAGTTCTGGGTAGGCGGCGGCCACCGGGTAGACTATGCCAACAATGCGCAATTGGGGGTATTGATGGGCAAGCTACGCTTCGGCTACGTGTACGAGTGGCCGATGCTACAGAGCTACCTGCTACCCAACCAAACGCATGAGTTTATGGTGAGCATGAGATTGTTTGGGGGGAATGCTGCGATTTGGTAGGAATGAAGTAGGAATTACGAGATACGAAATACCCGCCGCGGCGGGCAAGCGAAATACGATGGAAATAGGGTAGAAATACACTGCGCTTCGCTTCGTGAAATAAGTTGAAATAACGGCAGGATTAACTATTTCGCCGAGCTTGCTCGGTTTATTTCCATCGTATTTCGATTGTATTATTTTAAATGTAATAGGAATCGAAACAGTTATTTCGCCGAGCGTGCTTGCCCGCCGCGGAGGGCTCGGTTTATTTCCACTGTATTTCCATCGTGTTTCAAGAAGTTTGCTACTCGAAGCCCCTTTATATTTCTACTAAAAAACGTACATTCAACCTACTCCTAAAAGAAACGAATAACCCAATGCTACTTTCTTTTTTCTCTTTTTTAGTTGGATTCGCCTTGCTTTTGCTCGTTTTTTTTGTGTTCATCAATAGGCAAAAGGATAAAAAACTAAATATCTATTTCTTACTAGCTATTGGAGTAGCAGGAGTGCAACATTTTTTGATAGGGGTAGAGGAATTTAATTTGATAGACTCATTTAAGAGTCCATTTAAAGAAGATTTTATGCATCAATTTTTCATGTTAGTTATTTTTTATTTATTTTTTGATAACCTATTATTCAAAATCACGCCTTCTAAAAAAGTCATTTTACATTTTATTTTCCCTATTCTGTTTGTACTTTTTGCCTCCATTTTCCCTCTAAATTTCAGTTTAATTAAGGTAGTTTTTTTCCTGTTTTCCACGCTTTATGTGATATTACCAGGTATACTGGTATGGAAGTATTTGTACAAAAGGAAAAATTACAAAGACCTTATTCATTATCAATCAGTAAGATCTTGGGCTTTAATTACCTACAGTGCTTATTTTATGGTTTACGTTTTAATAAGTTATTTAATTATAACAAATTCCCAGGAAACGGGAAGCGTCCATTTTGCTGAATTTTACAATATCTCCTCCTATATTTTAGTATTTTTAATTTTTTACATTTTTAAAAATCCTGTCATCCTGTACGGAGAGCAGCTGCTTCTTAAAAATCTCACAAACAACAGTAAAGAAGAGGTAGTTGCTTGGAGAAGCCTCAAATTGGAGCCTACTGAGCAGGAAGACCTGGATGTGGAGAGAAAAGTGAATCACAAGGTAGAAGCCATCATCTTTGCCATCAAAAAATTTGAGGAGGAATTGCTCGAGGAGTTTGTGGAGTTGCCCTCCCTGAAGGAACTGGCATTTAAACTAGACTATCCCCAAAGCCACCTGAAATACGTGTTTACCTACTATTCTTTTTGCACCTTCGGTGAGTACCAGAACAATTTGAAAATAAAATTTGCCCTAAAGTTGATCAAGGCAGGCTATTTAGACACGCGAACCATTGACTCCTTGGCAACTCGTTGTCTATTTGCGAATAAAAGGACCTTTTACAGGAATTTCAAAAAATGGGTAGGCTACACGCCTTCGGAATACCAAGCGCAACTTGGTTCAGCTACCAGATAAATTTTAAGCTTTACCTCTAGCTTTACTTTAAAGAAGTCTAATTTATGGGGTTGCCGTATTTCATTTAGAGGCTACTGCCTCTGGGCATCTTTTACTTTCCTGCCTGCCGCATGCAGGTAGACCTAAACTCTATTTTTTAACCCCTTTCTTCCTGATTTTTCTAAACTGGAAAAATTGATGTTACATAAACGAAAAAAGTGTTACAAATCTTACAAAATAAGAACTGTGTAATTCTCTACGCTCGATTTCTACTTCAAAAAAATACTGCTTTGAAGAAAAAAATAAGCGAATGAAAAGATTATTCCACTCCTTAATTGTATTCCTTTTTTTCTCTATTTCAGCCCTAGCACAAAATGAAGGCATCAGCTTTCAAGGATTGGCTCGAAATGCTGCCGGGGAAGTCCTGGTTAGCCAATCGATCAGCCTTCGTTTATCCATCTTGCTTGGTTCCCCATCAGGTTCGGTAGCCTATACCGAAACCAGACAAACAATCACTAATCCCCAAGGGATCTTTGCGGTGGTGGTGGGAGACGGCACAGCCAACTCCAAAACAGGTAATTTTTCAAGCATCGACTGGGGTACTGCTGCCAAGTTTATCAAAGTGGAAATGGATCCCAATGCTGGACTCAACTTTACCGCGATGGGCACTTCCAAACTTCAACCCGTACCCTTTGCCTTTTATGCGTATGGAGTGGATGCGGAAAATGTCCAGGGCATCGTACCTGTTGGAAGTGGAGGAACAGGTGTAGCCTCCATGGCTGAATTGAAGACAAGCCTTGGCTTAGATCAAGTCAACAACACTTCGGATGCGAACAAGCCGCTCACCACGGCTGCAACTACAGCATTGGCCACCAAAGTAGACAAGGTATCAGGCAAGGAGTTGTCTTCGAATGATTACACTACGGCAGAGAAGACGAAGCTTGCTGCGATCACAGGGACCAATACGGGAGATCAAGACCTAAGCGCCTATGCTACGACTACCCAACTTGGCAGCAAAGCCAATGCAGCGGATGTGTCGGCGAGCTTGGCCACTAAGGTGGACAAGGAAAATGGCAAAGTGCTATCCTCCAATGACTTTACGACCGCAGAGAAGACGAAGCTAGCCGCTATTTCAGGCAATGTTGCTGGACCCCAAGGCATCCAAGGTTTGCCAGGTCCAGTTGGTCCACAGGGAGCAACTGGCCCTGCAGGCTTACCAGGCCCAATTGGATTGACCGGTCCCGCTGGTGCTACAGGAGCACAGGGCCCTATCGGCTTGACAGGTCCTCAAGGTCCAGCTGGAGCAACTGGTATTCAAGGCCCAATCGGTTTAACTGGTCCAGCAGGTACTATTGGGTTAACTGGGCCAGCAGGTCCAGCAGGCCCTCAAGGCCCTCAAGGCCCAACTGGTCCAGCGGGTCCGATTGGATTAACTGGCGCCACAGGGCCACAGGGTGCCACAGGAGCCACAGGACTTTTGAGTAGTGGAAATGCGGCTGGGAATACCCCGTTTTGGGATGGTTCCCAATGGGTGGTGAATAACAGCAATATTCATAATAATGGTGCTAGTGTTGGTATTGGAACAGCTCTTCCAAATGCTGCTGCAAAGGTCGAAATCCAGAGTACCACGCAAGGATTTTTACCACCAAGGATGACTTATGTCCAACGTCAGGCGATCTCCAATCCGGTTACTGGTCTGGTAGTGTTTTGCACGAATTGTGGTGACCGAAATGTTGGAGGTGAATTAGAAATTTATTCAGGAGGAATGTGGCGAAATATGGTAGGGAATTCAGCGTCGGTACCTCCTCCTCCATTGGCAGTTGGTGATAGTTACCTAGGAGGAAAAGTGGCTTACATTTTCCAACAAGGTGATCCAGGTTACGATCCCAATGTGCAACATGGATTAATCGCGGCGCCAACAGATATTTTTATCAATAATCAACGTGCAGGATTAGCATGGGGCTGCGTAAATGATCCTCCACAGCAAAACGACATCCCTATTCTATCAGGAGCAAATGGAACCGCGTTGGGCACAGGCGAACAAAATACCTTAGACATTGTGGCCGAATGTAGCGAGCAAAATATAGCCGCTAAGGCAGCCCTTGATTATACAAATGGAGGGTATTCAGATTGGTTTTTACCTAGTTCAGTTGAGTTGGATAAGGTAGAAGCGAATAGTGTACTTATAGGTGGTTTTGACGATAATACACTCATGACTTGGTATTGGAGTTCTACACAGTTGGGAGGAGCTGCTTATGCGTTTTGGTTTGGTCGTGGAGCAGCAGGTGCTATTGATAAGTTTGATCGGCGTGCTGTTCGACCCATCAGGTACTTTTGATTGCTAGTCACTTATTTATTTAAGAGTATGAGCCAGAAATCACTTTAATTCTTGAATTGACAATTGACCTAACTTATAGATTTTCAATTTCAAAATACTGTTTTATACCAAAAAATGAATCATTTAGAATCTGGAATAGGACCGAGTAAAACAAGAGGTATGCTAAAACCTGTGCTCAAGGTGGGCAAGATTATGTATGTTGCTTATTTGATAAGGGGTCAGGTATTGGCCCTGTTATTCTTGACGCTTTTGGGGACCACCTCCCTTCAAGCACAAAGCTTAAGTCCACAGTCAGTTCAAGTGGCTGGGGGCTATTCCAAAGCAGCCGACTTCTCCTTGGCTTACAGCGTAGGGGAGCAGAGTTCAATCTCCTTCTACACCACCACTACCGCAAGTACGCTGTCCGCAGGATTCCTGCAAGACTTCGGCTTCCTCGAGCGAGACCACCTGGTGCTTGACCTGTCGCTCAGCAATGCTTCCTTTGTCGGAAGTACGACTCAGTTTTTCATACCGGTAGGAGACTTTTCCGTGAAGACCTCCCGAACCACTACATCCAAGAAAGCGCCCCTATTTGCGAGCTTGAATGGACCGGGGTACGACAACCGCTACTTTGAAATCAAGGACAACATCTTGTTCTGGAGCAGCGCAGACCCCGCCCCGGGCAAAGAGACCTTTCAGATTCTAGCCCAGGTGCTAGACCGAAAGGGAAATGCAGTAACGAAGTTTTTCGACATCAAACGGACCCGTCCAGAGTTCTCCTCCCTAGTCGTGAACAATAGCTTCTCCCCTAACGGAGATGGAATCAACGACAACTGGAGCGTGCCTAGCCTACGTTTCTACGACGGTGCCCGCATCTCGGTGTTCGACAAAGACGGCGATCGTTTGTTCTACACCGAAATCCCTGACCAAGGTTGGGACGGTACCTTCAATGGAAAACAGCTACCAATTGGTTCCTATTACTGGGTGATCGAAGCACTCGAACTAGGAGAAATTCGAAGAGGAATTTTGAATTTGATACGGAAATAGTACAATGTATCAGGTACGAAGTACGAAGTAGAAATACGAGCTACGAAATACGAGATTTAAACTAATGTCGAACGCCGAGTGCAGAATGTTGAATGAAGAAGTGAGAATTCGTAGAACATACGAATTTCGTATTACCACGAATAAAATCTCGTCTGCCTGCCCGCCGCGGCGGGTATCTCGGCTCTTGCTTCTGGAAGAGTCTTGATACTTGATACTAGCTACTTGATACTAAAATGATTGAAATGAAAAAAATAACTACTCTTATTCTAGTCCTGTTCCTAAGTATCGCTTCCTACGGACAATCCCGCAAATACATGTCTCAGTTCAGCCACTTGCAGGGCTACTTCAACCCTGCGCTGACAGCCTACGAAGGCTCGATGGTCAAAGGACTAGTCCGCAACCAGTGGGCTGGTTGGGAAGGAGCACCGAAGTCGTACTTTGTGTCTGCTGAACTCGACCTTGCCAATCTTGGCGGAAACTCTGATGCAGGCAAAAATGCGATAGGAGTGAACCTACTCAACGATGAGTACGGTGCATTTACCGAATCAGAATTGATCTTGAGCTACGCGACTCGTATCCAAGTAAGTGAGAAGGCAGGCCTTCGCATGGGTGCAGGATTGAACATCAACAGCATCCGCCTAGACGGTACCCGATTGACAACCGAACAAGCCAACGATCCTACGCTTACTCAGTATGTAGGCGGCTTTGCCGACATGAATGTGCTGGACTTGAATATCGGTATGTCGATTACGCACCCGAACTACTACGTATCCTATGGAGTGAATAACATCAACGAGGGAAGCATCAGCAGTGGAGATGTGTTTATGGACAAGAAGCCACGGGTAGGCATTGTGCAGGCAGGCTACCGCAACCGCTTCTCTGAGAAAATGACGGTAGTAACGAATGCGATGTGGAGAACGCAGTCGGACTTGCCGGCGAACGTGGAGTTCAACCTAAAGTTTTTGTTCAAGGACAAGTTCTGGGTAGGCGGAGGCCACCGAGTAGACTATGCGAATAATGCACAAGTAGGGGTATTGATGGGCAAGCTACGCTTCGGCTACGTGTACGAATGGCCAATGCTACAGAGCTACCTACTCCCCAACCAAACGCATGAGTTTATGGTGAGCATGCGCTTGTTTGGGGGGGATGCAACGATATGGTAAAGATGCAAGATGCAAGAACAAGAGACCTGTCTGCCGACAGGCGGGTTAGACTCAGTTCTGCTGCTATAAAAATTCTGCCCAATGAGCAGGATTTGTCTCGTTTCTTGTTTCTCGACTCTTGCTTCTCTTTAATGTCGAACGCTGAACGCCGAGTGAAGAATGAAGAAGTGGGGAATCATTAAATATGCAAGAAACCTGCCTTGAGGAGACAAAGTTTCTACTCTCTTTTCTTGCTTGCCTTCGCATGTAAATGTCTAATTTTTTCCCTCTGAAAAAGGCTATTACCACTAAAGTGTGTTTGTGTTTTGAATTTTAGGCTAAATAAATATATTTGGTCAAAGAGGATGTATTCAGCCCAGAAGAATTTCCTCAACCCCTAATTCTAGAAGATTTAGCGCCCACATAGGCGACTTTATGTTCTATTCATCACCTGTACAAATTCCACCTTAGTAAATGGTATCAGCCCTTCTTTCATTTTTTATCGGATTTGCACTGCTTTTGATTATTTTTGTGGTTTTGATAGCTAGGGAAAAGGATAAAAAGCCTGATATTTATTTCTTAATTATTTTATCTGTAGCAGGAGCTCAGCGGTTTTTCCAAGGAATTGAATCATTTGAACTGATTGAATCCTTTACTAACCCTTTGGTGGGTAAATTCAGCATTCAATTTTTTATGTTTGTTGTTGGGTATTTATTTTTTGTGAACCTTTTTAACATAAATATTTCTTACAAAAAAATAATCCTGCACTTCGTATTTCCCACTTTTTTAGCAGTCACAATCAAACTGTTTAATCTAGATATTAAGTTGATTAAAGAAGTGTTCTTTCCTTTTTCCTCGCTCTATATTGTATTAGTTGCTCTTCTGTTTCGGAAGTTTGTGGGTAAAAGAAAAAATCACAGGGAACAGTTACACTTTCAGTCCGTAAAAGTATGGGCATCAATGACCTTTGCTATTTTTATTTCCATTTATATCCTAATTAACTATGTTTCTCTAAGAAATAACCAAGAAACGGTAAGTGGCATATTCGTTCAATTTTATAATTTAACTTCTATAATGTGGTTAATTTTTATTGTCTACATTTTAAAAAACCCTATTATACTTTACGGACATCAACTGCTACTTAAAAATCTCAATACGAACAGTAAGGAGGAAGTGGCCGTTTGGCGAAATACCAAACTTGAACCAACCGAACTAGAAGACCTAGAATTGGAAAAAAAAGTAAAGCCCAAGGTGGAAGCAATCATCTTTGCCATCAAAAAATTTGAAGAGGAATTGCTCGAGGAGTTTGAGGAATTGCCTTCCCTAAAGGAACTGGCATTTAAACTCGATTATCCGCAAAGTCACCTGAAATACGTGTTTACCTACTATTCCTTTTGCACATTCGGGGAGTACCAAAACAATTTGAAAGTAAAATTCGCGCTAAAGTTGATCAAGTCAGGCTATTTGGATACGCGTACCATAGACTCCTTGGCATCTCGGTGCTTATTCAAAAATAGGATAACTTTTTACCGGAATTTCAAAAAATGGGTAGGCTATACGACTTCGGAATACCAATCCCAACTTGGTTCACCTGCGCGATAAACTTCAGGATTATCCACAATCCTAAATGGGGTTTAAAATAAGGGTGAATTACTTCGGATCCTCTTCCACAGACGGCGGTACACCGTCCGTATCTCACTGAATTGAACTACAAACGTTATTTTCTTGGGTTCAGACTTTAAGTAAAGCCAGCTTGCTCCTTTCTATTCTTTAGTGACGGGCTTAAACATCACCTGCCCCACACTGTGTTTTTTTATCTTTTTATCTGAAAAATAGGCTGGGAAATAGCGGTCCTTCGCCCAGTCCTCAAATAAGTTTTGGTAAAAAGGACTTCGGGGATCTCCCGACTGCCCAGGGGTGTTGGTCATTTGCGTCAAATCCCAATCCGCTAGATCGGTCACCATGCGGAAACTCGCTCCAGCAGTTTGATTATTTCCCGAGCCGTTGGCGGCAGGGGTATGGGCATAGCCGCCACGTGGCAGCGGTCCCAAATCGATTTGCTGCTGCGTTTGGGCATCCACCCATTTGGATAAAGGGTGCTGCAAGGCAATGTGCTTGTAAGCAGCTTGTCCGTATGCCCAGTCGTTGAATTTGGGTCCCAGCTGCTTCGCAAGGTCGTCCAAGGCAGTAGCCCAAGTTTGGGCGAGCAAGCGATCCCGCTGCTGGTGGGCATTTTCGGCGAAAAGCTGCTCGGGATGCAGCACCCAATCGATGATTTTTGTCAACGGGGGCTGGATTAGACCCTGGATGCCCGCTGGCACCTTTCGGCTTCGAACCTCCTTGACCAATGCTTTTTCCCAAGCCACATACATGCCTGCGGCCACACTCTCAGGCAGAAGCTGGTAGTCCCAATTTCTCATCCATTCCAGTGCTTCCATTCCCTTTGGATCGGTGATGGGTGCTTGTAACAGTAGGGGCGTGAGCTGACGGGCGGGTAGGGCAGTGACATCGACTTGAAGTGCCATGGACTTGGCAAGCGTGGCGCTGCTGTCTTGTGCCAATACCTCATTGACACGGTCTCCACGAAATGGATCTGCCCAGGTAAACGCAAGCGCTTCGGGGTAGGGGTAATCCGCAGGAGTCACGTGCTGGTTGGCTGTAGCCCAAAATCCTTTTTCAGGATTGGTCAGGCTGGGCTTCAAGGAATTAGGCCAATACCCATCCCATTCGTAGCGCCCATCCCCGGGCACGGGAACCATTCCAGAAAAGTTGGGACGCTTGGGCGTGATGCCCACCGCCTGCCAACCGATGGTTCCGGTTTTATCTGCCCAGATCATGTTTTCTCCAGGGATAAAGCTGTAGGTACAGGCTTCCTGAAATTCTGCCCAATTCGTCGCCTGGTTCATCCGCAGCGAAGCAAGGTAGGGCGCAGCACCGGGTTCCAGCCATGCCGCGCGGACTGCCGCCGCCCGGTGGTTTTTGGGGTCTAGGTAGGTCACAGGTCCGTGTCGGGTGTAGCGCAGCGTCACTAGGCTATCCGGTTGCCCTTTGATGGCGATCCGCTCCTCGATCAAGGTCATGTCCTCCCAGTTGGATTGGTACTTGTATTGGTTGGGGTTGGCAGGATTGAGTTCGTACACATAGAGGTCCTCGGCATCGCTTTGGAAAATAGTCAGTCCCCAAGCGCCACGATCGTTGTGGCCGATGGAAACACCCGGAATCACGGGTTCACCGCCTCCAATCACATTCCAACCTGGAGCCTTTAAATGGACTATGTATCGGAGCGAAGGGAGGGCAATCCGTCTGTGCGGATCGTTGGCCAGGATGGGAAATCCGCTTTGGGTACGCGCTCCGCTGATGATCCAATTGTTACTCCCTTCGGGCATTTCTTCGGATTCAAAGAGGCCTTCAAAGGGAATGTCTTCTCCCACGGCGAGGTACAAGTCAAGCAAGTCAGCAGCCAGCCAGTTGGGGTCTATGGCAGCATCGAGTGTCAAATCTGGGTCGCCCGGATGAAACCAGAGCAGTTCCTTGATTTTTTGAGCATCAACATGGGCAAGTGCTCTTCCGATGGACAGTTCTTGTTCGGCATTGGAACGAATGCCGTTGTGTCGGGAGACCACCACCTCTGGGGTCCAAAGACCTGGCTTTATTCCTAGTTTGGTAAATTCAAAGGGGAGGAGTGCAGGGTCTTTGCGGGTTTCTTCAATGTAGGCATTCACGCCGGCCACATAGGATTCGATAATCAATTTGCCTCGGGGATGGTAGTGGTTTAATTCCAGGTCCATGTCTTTGCGGTAGCGAAGCAAGCGTGCACCGATATCACTTTTCAGTCCTGCAGGCCCGACCAGCTCCGCGGTGGTGCCTGTGGCTTTTCGTCGCCAGAGTTCAAATTGGAACAAGCGGTCTTTTGCAGCGAGGTAGCCTTGAGAAAAGAAGAGATCCCGTTCATTTTTGGCTTCAATGTGGTTGATTCCCCAGTAATCCCTCCGCACAACCACCTCTTCGAGAATACCGGGCAGCGCCTGTTGTTTTGCTGCGCTACAGGCCCAAGAAAAGGGCACAAGGAGCAGGATGATTTTCCAAGAAGAAGTCATGTGATGCGGTTAATGGGTTGACAGAAATATAGTTAAATCTGCTTTTCTATCTTCCAAAGTCATGGAATTTTTGAAAAAGCAGCGGGGTATAGGTAGGTTTTTCAGGCTTCTTTACCTTGAATGAAAGTGGGACGCTTTACCCTAGACGGAATGCTATGGGGTTAAAAATTTGTCCCAGCGGTCAGTTTTTGGTCTTTAGGCATCCTTTTTTTGGGTATGCCGTTAATGGGTTTGAGACCTTGGGCCTCAGATTTTTCTGAAGACTATTTTTTCACTTAATTTTTTCAAATCATGAAGCCTGTTTAGGTAATGTATAGCCGAGTTTTAATAGTGCTAAGTGGGCTACATCTCCAATCTTCCTTAGGATACGTTCACATAAATAATGAGGATCCTACAATTTCTCCATTCGCTACATCCTAAGGAGGTTGCTACATGGAAGAATTTGAAGCCAACATGATTTTAAAATTTTAATTGAAATAAATAAACAAAAAGTTTTCAAAATGAAAACTTTATTTATACCTTTCTACTTTCAATTGCATTGCCTTGAAAAACATCATTTCATTAAAACATCTGGTCGAGTTTTATAAAAACCATCCTAACTCAAAAACAAGCCTACAAACCTGGATTGCTGTTACCAAGCATACTGTTTGGCAAAAACCGTCGGATGTTTTACAGGATTTTCCGGATGCTGATCCAGTTAAAAACAATCGGGTGGTGTTCAACATAGCAAGAAATAAGTACCGCTTAATTGTTCAGCTGAGTTACCCAAGGCAATGGGTCTTTATCAAGTTTATTGGCACTCATGCTGAATACAATCGAATAGATGCCGCTACGGTAGACCAATTTTAACATGCAACCTTAGACCTTATGAAGTGGGATAAATTAATTACGACGGAAAAAGAATACGAGCAATCCATTGCCCGACTTTCCAAAATCTTCGAAGCAGACCCTGTGAGTGCAGAGGGAATGGAAGCAGCACTGCTGGTGCTCTTAATCGAGGAATACGAAAAGGAGCATTACCCCATTTCGCTACCCGATCCGATCGCAGCGGTCAAAGAAACGATGGAAAGAAAAGGTCTGAAGGACAAGGATCTGATTCCCTTCATCGGTAGCAAAACAACAGTAAGCCTTGTTTTAACCAAGAAAAGAGGATTGACAATCGACATGATCCGAAACCTCTCGAAGGGGTTGAACTTGCCTGTAGAACTCCTGATCCAGCCCTATGCTTTGGAGGATCAACAAAAAATTGAGTTTAAATCCCTTCCCAAAAAGCGGATGGCCAAGGAAACGGACTCCATCCTAAAAAAGCAGCGTTAAATCGATAATCGGCAGTCACGAGATCTGATTACTCGAGTAGTTTGCCTCTAGCGTACTTCCTAAGAAAGCAGGGCGTCTGTTTCCATCTCGACGAGATATCCCTCCCCAATTAGGGTGGCCTGCACCAGGGTATTCGCAGGTTGAATTCCAAATGCTCCACCAATATTGGTTTGCACTCGAGGAATATTTTCAAGGTTCAAGAGTTGGAAGAAAATTCAACTACCGAGGATTCCTCGGTAGTTCAGCAAGAATTCAACTTCCTAAGAAAGCAGTGCATCTGTTTCCATCTCGACGAGATACCCCTCCCCAATTAGGGTTGCCTGTACCAGGGTATTCGCAGGTTGAATCCCAGCAAAGCGCTGCCCATGGGCTCGAGAGATGGCTTCCCAATCCGACTCTCGCTGCACAAAAATCCGCGTGCGCACCACGTCCTCCAGGCTACCTCCAAGTGCACGGATGGCTCCCTCTACCTTATCGATGATGAAATGCATTTGTGCGGCAGGATCATCTCCTCCCATGCGAATTGCTCCATGCGTGGCAGTAGTGCCGGATACCAAAATATGATTTCCCTTGCGGACGGCCCTGCTGAATCCTGCGATATCTTCCCAAATGGTGCCGCTCAGGGCTTTGATGCGCCCATCTGCTCCCTCGACCGTAGGGTAAGGGCTAGGCAAGGTATCGATGTGGTGGCTTAGGTCCCCCGATGCGGTTAAGAAAGGGGCCTTGCGGTACTCATCCCCACAATCTCCAGGGATTTTCTGAAGGCTGCTCAAGGCGCTTTGGATTTTGGATTGGTCTGCTGCATCGAGTTGGATCGAGAACAAGAGCTCATTTTCTGCAACATGTTGACTTTGTCCCAACCGAGCCCCAATAATCACGCCCGCAACGGCAGGTTGGCAGAGCATGTAATGACTGGCCAAAGCGGCGATGCTTACCCCATGTTTTTGGGCAATCGGCTGGAGTGTTTGGAGGAGGTTTTGGAAAATTCCCCATCCTCCGGCAGCGTCAATGAAGCGTTTGTATTTCATTTGAGACCAGGTGAGGGATTCATTCAATACGGGCTCGGGTTTGCCTAGCCATTTTTCTGAAAGAAAGCCTCCCGCCACGGTTCCGAATGCCAGCAGCTTCACCCCATGTTTCAAACAGAGGCTGGTCATTTCGCCTGCTGCGCGTTGATCCAGCAGGGAGTAACATACCTGGTTGGAAACCACTTCTATCCCGGAATTGACCACGATCTGAAGATGTGCCGTATCAAAATTGGTTAAGCCCAAATGTCCGATCAACCCTTCCTGCTTGAGTTCCTGCAGCCAAAAAAGGCAGTCCACCCAGCTCGGATGTGCATATTGCCAGGCATGAAACTGCATCAGGTCGATCCGATCGGTCTTCATTCTGCGCATTGCTTTTTCTACCGCCTCTCTTACTTGGGCGGCAGTGATTTTTCCCGGTGAGGGAACCCATTTGGTAAAAAATTGGGTACCAGCTGTGCCGTAGGTGTCACGGAACACCCCCGTTATTTCCTCGGACGAGCCATAGTGGTCCGCCATGTCAAAGGTGGTAAACCCCGCATCCACATAGGCTTTCATGCTCTTTGCGGCTTCCGAAGGGTTGACCTTGGTTCCATCTCTTTCGAGATCTGCAATCTGCCAAAGTCCTGTGAGTGCCCTGCTGATCGTCAGGCCAGGTGCGAGTTCCGTATATTTTGAGAGGGTCATCGTTTCTTAGGGTAATTTTGAAAATTTTTCGAGTAGGCTTGGGTCTGCTTCCTTGAGTTTTTTCCAACGGAAAAAAAACAAGAGAGAAGCCATCCCCATCACCAGCAACCAGATCCAAGTGGAATGAAAATACCATCCATCGACCGATGCATTCAAATCCTTGTAGGTGTGGATGCCTAAAAAGGAGAAGAGAAAAATTAGGCCGATTCCGACGATTATCGCGCGAAGGATCGGGTTAGGGAAAATCAGAATTTGGGTTGCCAGCGTTGGGTTTCTTTTAGGCAGCCAGGCCACAGAAAGGCACATAAAAATAAAATTAACGAGCATGGAGGTGACCATGATATCGATGCCAAGGAAGAAGTCGCCCGCAAAGTGGCTGCCCAAAATTCCAATGGAGGAAACCGCCCCGCTCAAAAGAATGGCCGGCACGGGTGTCAGGTACTTGGGATGGATAGCGGCTAGCTTTTTGGGGAAAATACCGTCCTCAGCCCAGGCAAATACGAGGCGTGAAACGGATAGGATCATCGCCGGCAGATCGTTGAGCAGGGCGATGGCGGCACCTAAAAGTATCGCAATGCCGATTCCAGAGGGAAGGAGCAAGGAAAGGAGTCCAGCGGCCGTCAGGTCTTTGGATTGGGCTTCCTCGGCCACAAATTGCCAGGGAACCGTATTGTAAACAGCATAAGTAAAGGAAATGTAGAAGAAGCCAACCACCGTAATGGCCAATCCAATGGCTCGGGGCAGGTTTCGAACCGGGTTTTTTGCCTCCCCACCAGCCTGGGCGATGGAGTCAAACCCAATGTAACTTGAAAACAAAATGGCAGATGCCGATAGAAAAGTGGTCCAGTTGAAGGGGATCTCGATCAGGTCCACCTGCCTTCCTTTCGTGGCTAAGGCCGTCAAATAATCCCCCTGGCTGTAGCTCAATCCTGCCACGATCACTACAAACCCCAAGACAAACATCAATAGCATCAGCGGAATGAGCGTTCGCTCGTAGAAGGATAGCCCGAGTATATTGATTCCTATAAAAAACCAGAGGAGAACCAAAGCCAATACTACCCGGACCAGTCCTTGATCCAGCCAGTTGGCCAGTATCGTCCAGTCCAAGGCGTAGGCAACATCCCTAAAAAAGGGAACCACCACGTAGGCAATCACACCAATGACGATGGATAGGCCAAACCATTGGGAAAAGCTCGCTACAAATCCCCAAAAAGGGTGGAGGGACCTGCTGGCATACAGGTAGGAACCTCCCGCTCTAGGCATGGCTGATGTCAACATGGAATAGGCCAGTGCTGCAAAAATTGCCGGAATTGAGGCAAACAAAAATGCAGGAAGAACATAGGGTCCGATTCCAGGAACATTCCGTTGAATCATGAAGGGGACCACATAGATCGAGGCGCCGATCATGGAACAGACGCCCGTGGCGGTTAAGCCGACTAGGCCCAAACTTCGGTTGAGGGTGGATGAGTTGCTGTCCATACGAGGCTAAAGTAAGGAAAAATGGTTATTCTCCTAAGGGGTTTTTTTTGGGGTCCCTTAGCGCTAGCCCTGCTTCGCCCCTCCGCCCCGCCACCCCGCCCACCAGCCCAGCCCCGCCCACCAGCCCAGCCCCAGCCACCCAGCCCAGCCCCAGCCCCAGCCAATGAATTGGCTGGATAGGGTTGAGTCGTGCCTACGGTACTCAAAAAAATGGTGGGTTAGTATAGACAGTACATGCTTTAGTGATTATAGTCAAACTACCCACTTCCCAGTCCGCCTAGCGGACGACTCACATATACCCCATGGATTTATCCATGGGAGGGATCACACCAAATCCTCAAAAAGATACTCTGGAGAAA
>JBILBQ010000165.1:0-3639 GCA_044353615.1 Algoriphagus sp.
GAATCTCCATGGCTTGCAAGCAACTCTTTTCCTCGTCTTTTTCCTTCCTGAAGTTGCTGCTTTGTGAAAAATTCGACTTGACTTGCAAAGTCATAGTGCGTTTCAACCACATGGATAAGCGTGATGCGATCCACTTTTGAAGAAGCCAGCGCTAGTGCAAAGTCAAGGGCTTTGAGGGAATTGTCCGAAAAATCAATGGGGACGAGGTAGTGCATACTTGAAAAGAATTTAGAGGTTTGAAAAGAAGGGTAAATACCAAGATTTCCAGGGTTTTCTGGAAATCAGACTGGCCTGGAAAATAGGCAGGCCTAGAAATAAAAAAAACTTAGAGGGGTATACGGAACTTAGACTACTAAAGTTTAGGGATTTGGGTAGTCCTGTAACATTTGTCACCGCTTTTGAAGAGCCGTGCATGCTACTTTTGAGAAGTAAATTCTAACTTGTATACTTTATGGATAGTATTGTAATTATCGGTTTTTCTGCTGCGATTTTGATTGGCGTAAGTTTGGGTCTGATTGGCGGTGGTGGATCAATTTTAACCGTCCCTGTTCTCGTTTATATTTTGGGTGTGAACCCTGTCTTGGCCACTGCCTATTCCTTATTTGTAGTGGGAAGTACCTCTTTGGTAGGTGCGGCAACGTACATGAAAAAAGGATTGGTGAATTACAAAACAGCCTTGGTATTTGCTATCCCCTCCTTCATTGCAGTTTTTTTAACTAGAAAATTTCTAGTGCCGGCACTACCAGACCCTTTGTTTACAGTAGGAGAGGCAATCATTACCAAAAACATTGGAATCATGGTGTTTTTTGCGCTGATTATGTTGGCAGCGTCTTATTCCATGATTACTGCTAAAAAATGTGTGGATTGTGATGAAGATGAACCAGTTGTATTCAATTTCCCAATGATCGCGCTAGAAGGCTCAGTGGTAGGGGTGATTACAGGGATTGTAGGTGCAGGTGGAGGATTTTTGATTATTCCAGCCTTAGTCTTACTTGCCAAGCTGCCCATGAAAATGGCGGTTGGCACCTCTTTGTTGATCATTGCTGCCAAATCCCTCATAGGATTCTTAGGAGATCTTTCTACTCAGACCATTGATTGGCAAATGTTACTTATCTTCACTTCGCTGTCCATTGTCGGTATTTTTATTGGAAGCGCTTTGTCCAAAAAAATAAACGAGAAAATTCTGAAAACAGGCTTTGGCTGGTTTGTGTTAGTAATGGGAATTTACATCATTACAAAAGAATTGTTAGCAATTTAAATTTCGATGCAAGAATACATTCAGGTCTTCTTAGATGGGTATTATGGGTATTGGAACTACCTCAGCTCGGAAATTCTGTACCCCTCGTGGCACAACTATTTTTGGTGGCTATTGGGGATCTCTCTCGTAGTTTGGAGTCTTGAACTGGTATTTCCTTGGCGCAAAAATCAAGCTGCCATTAGAGAGGACTTCTGGTTGGATGGATTCTACATGTTCTTCAACTTTTTTCTATTCTCCTTGATTGGTTACAATGCGGTATCCAATGTAGCTGTTGAAGCATTCAATGATTTTCTGGCGCTTTTTGGAATCAACAACCTAGTTGCCTTTCAAATTGCCTCTTGGCCAGTTTGGTCGCAATTCCTGCTTTTATTTGTGGTGGCTGACTTTATGCAGTGGAACATACACCGCTGGCTGCATTACAGTCCTTGGCTTTGGGAGTTTCATAAAGTTCATCATTCAGTAGAGGAGATGGGCTTTGCGGCGCACTTGCGCTACCATTGGATGGAGACGATTATCTACAAATCAATCCAATACATTCCACTTTCTATGATCGGCTTTGGGCTAGATGACTTTTTTATCTTGCACTTGGTTACCATCCTGATTGGTCATTTGAACCATGCGAATGTAAAAATCACCTATGGTCCTCTGAAGTATGTATTGAACAATCCGGTCATGCATTTGTGGCACCATGCCAAGAATATTCCCGCAGGGAGCAATGGAGTGAACTATGGAATTTCCCTCAGCCTCTGGGACTACTTGTTTGGCACTGCGTATATCCCCAATCAAAATCCAAACGAGCAATTGGGTTTTGAGGATCAAGAAACGTTTCCTAAGACCTTTTTACAGCAACTTACGCATCCATGGAACAGCAAGAAGTAAAGCCAGCCAAGTTCTACAATAACCTGAAAATGGTGCTGTTTTTTTGTTTGCTCTTGGGGTTGGCGCCTTTTTTTCCGGAGCCACACCTTTGGGGAAAAATCCGTTGGGTGGCCGGTGGCGCGGTAGGGATGGGGCCTATGGATTGGGCTGATTTGCTCTGGCATGGTGCACCCTGGATTTTATTGATTCGGTTGGGAGTGCTTGCCGTCCAAAAAAGAAGAAAAAATAAGGTGATCTAAGACCTTAGCGTGACTTTTATTACCGAAGTTCAGGGACTTGTCGTCGTAGCTTTGTCAAGCTAAATAACAACGACTATGTTTAACTTCTTTACTTCCAAAGCCAAAAAATACGAAGATATTCCAGCAGGTCCTTTTCATGACCTAATGATTCAACCCAATGCTGTACTCATCGATGTACGATCAGCAGGTGAGTTTGCTGGTGGAAAACTTCGTGGAGCACGAAACATTGACATCATGTCATCCACCTTCGTGTCTCAAATCAAGAACCTTCCCAAAGACAAAACTTACCTTATCTATTGCCGAAGTGGCAATCGTAGCGGTCAGGCCTGTGAAATTATGGGTGAAGAAGGGTTTGAAAATGTAAAAAATCTGTCCGGAGGCATCATAAGATGGCCATTTGAAACGGTCTAACCTTTTTCTTTCGTTTGTTACGAAGGCCTTTCCAACTGGAAAGGCTTTTTTGTTAGCGCTTGGACATTTTGTTCAATGCAATTCCTTTTTGCATCCTGGATTTGAAGGTAAGTAGATCTTCGGGGGCTTTTTTACTGTGTTTGGTACTGCGGCCTTGCACCCGAGCACGCCACATTTTGAATGAACTTTTCTTCATGTGGAGGCGCATCAATTGAATGGTCTCCCCCTCACTAATTCCAAATTGACTCAAAATGGCATCAAAAGGGGTACGATCCTCCCAGGCCATCTCGATGATTCGATCAATATCCGAGAGCGGAAGCTCTTTTAATTTTTTCATATTCTTAAAACCTTGAGCGGCTCCCAAGGTTTTAAGAATATGAAAATTTCTGTGGTTTGGTTGAAGCGTGATTTGAGGTTGAGCGATCACCAACCCTTGGCTGAAGCCATTGCCGCAGGATTTCCGATACTGCTACTGTATTGCTTTGAACCTTCCTTGCTAGCAGCTCCGCAGAGCAGTGATCGGCATTGGCGCTTTGTGTGCGAAAGCCTCAAAGACATGGAGCAGCGATTACTTTCCTTGCAGGCCAATCTGTTAATAGTTAGAGCCGAAGTAAAAACGGCTTTTATCCAAATCCAGCAGGACTATTCCATACAGGCCGTCTATTCTCATCAGGAAACAGGTATTGCGATCACTTATGCCCGAGACCGGGAGATGGCGGCATATTTCAGCGCCCAGGGCATCCCTTGGAAAGAATACCAACAGCAGGGGGTGCAGCGCAAACGCAAAAATAGAAAGGGATGGGAATCTTTTTGGCAATCTTTTATGACTGCTCCACTCGCTCATCCGGCCTT
>JBILBQ010000081.1:0-12122 GCA_044353615.1 Algoriphagus sp.
GTAATGGGAAAGAGTCTGAACTGTATGTGGATTCCTACACGGGAATCGATCAATTTACACCAAGTACGCCAAGGATTCAATTGGCTCAAGTTAAGGAATTAAACGAACGCCTGGCTGCTCGAAGGATTCTTGAGGCCAAAACCCAGCAAGTTACCCGAGCCAAGCAGGAACAGCAAGCAGGTCCAGAGCTTGTGGCGCCCCTTACTTCCATGGATACGGTTTCTAAAAAAACATCCTCTTTAAGTACCGATCGATTGCGGTTTGAAAGTAGGAGAGGAGTAAATACAGAAAACTACACCTTTGATACGATCCCTGCTAAAACGCCAACTTCCACAGGGGCAGTGGCCGCCAATGCAGCAGCAGGGAAAAGTAATTTATTGGAAACCTTCCGAAAGCAAAATTTGCAGAAGATGGTTTCTGGTCCTCGTCCAATGGAAACTCAATTCTTCACGAACCACATCAATTCCCGATTTGTGGTGGATCCCCTTCGTGGTTTTGGAATGAGCCTTCAAGGTAAGATGACCGATGTGTTGGATAACCATCTCTTTATGGGAGGCATCATGACCTCCTTGGACTTTGATTCTGGAGGGGACATCTGGTTTGAATACGAATACCTAAAATCCCGACTTGACTTCAGAGGGAGGTACGATCGGAAAACGCTTCGGGTAACTGACGGAGACTTTAGTTTTCAGAAATATGTGCTCACCAAAGTGGAGACGGGCGTCTCCTATCCGCTTACCATTCATTCCCGCGTGTATGCCGCACCTTTTGTGGCCAAAACACAGTACTTCAACTTGAATGAGGATTCATTAATCTACAGCAAAATACCAGAGTTGAATGAATTGCAAGTTTCCTATGCTGGAGCAAAGCTAGAATACGTGTATGATCGTACCGAACCCATGGGGCTCTATGCCTTTACTGGTACCAAAGGCAAGGTAGGGTTTCAGCACTACCAAGGCCTGAATTATGGAGATCGATCCTTCAGCAACTTGTATGTGGACCTTCGGAACTACCAGAAAATACACAAGAATATTGTCTTGGCATCCAAATTCTATTTCGGCTCATTTATGGGTTCCAACCCCCAAACCTACTTAGTGGGAGGGATGGATAATTGGATGTTTAATAGTTTCTATAATCCTCCCGCCAATCGGCCAGAACCATCACCAGTAAGAAATCCAAATGGGATTGAAAATTCGAATTTGCTTTTTGCTGATTTCGTTGACCTTAGGGGTTTTGATTACGATGAGATCCGAGGTAGAAATGCGCTTACTTTTTCTACTGAGTTGAGGCTACCCTTGTTTTCCTATTTGACCCGAGGGACGATCACCTCCAATTTTGTAAAGAATTTTCAGTTGGTTGGTTTTTATGATATTGGTTCTGCCTGGAACGATGCAGCACCTTGGGAAAAAGTCAACGATCAAAACACGGAAGTAATCAATACTACAGGTTCACCTTTTGTGATTGTCTTGAACAATTTTAATAATCCATGGCTTCAAAGCTACGGGGCTGGTCTACGCACCGTGCTGATGAATTACTACATCAAATTTGATGTGGCTAGGCCCGTGAGAAATTATAAAACCGAAGACTTGAAATTTTACTTTACTTTGGGGTATAATTTCTAAAGCTTAATTCGTATGATCAAATCCATGACTGGCTATGGGGTAGCCGGATTTGAGAATGAGCACCTGGTCATTCAAGTAGAAGTCCGCACGCTCAACTCAAAAATGCTTGACCTTTCCATCCGCAGTCCAAGACAGTTTGCGGATAAAGAGTCTGAAATCAGAAATCGGGTACAAACCATTTTAGACCGAGGAAAAGTCAGTATCTCCATTGATTTTTTGGTGAAGGGTAACCAAAGCTTGCCCATTCAACTCAATGAGGATTTGTTTAAAACCTATTATTTTACTTTTGAACGCCTTGCAGCCTCTGTGGGTGAAAAGGGTGCTGATTTGTTTAAACTAGCGCTGCAGGCTCCTCAAGTGATGGTTAGTACGGCCTTGGATCGCGAGGATAACGACGATTGGACTCAGGTAAAGTTGGTCCTGGAGGAAGCCTTGGTTCGCTGTGAGGCCTTCCGAGTGGATGAGGGAGCTTCGCTTTTTGTCAAGTTAAAAGAAAATATTGACCTCATCCGGCAGGGATGGCAGGCAATTAAAGCAGAGGAACCGAATCGCAAGGAAAAAATCCAAACTCGAATTCGAGGGCATTTTTCCCAGTGGATGGATGAACATGCCTTTGATGCGAATCGGTTTGAGCAAGAACTGATTTACTACTTTGAGAAATTAGACATCAATGAGGAGCTAGTACGCTTGGATACCCATCTTGACTACTTCATGAAATGCATGGATACCGAAGTGAGTCAAGGGAAGAAGCTAGGATTTATCAGCCAGGAAATTGGCCGGGAGATCAATACCATCGGCTCCAAGGCCAACGATGCGGGGATTCAAAAGTTGGTCATCCAAATGAAGGATGAACTAGAAAAGATCAAGGAGCAATCGTTGAATGTGTTGTAAGGTCAATAAGTCAACAGACAGACAGTCCACGGTCCACAGCACACTTTCTTAAAGGGCAAGACTTAATCTCATCCGTTGATGGGCGCACTAGTGAAACTATAAGGAAAAGGCCCTGCATCATGATGTGCGGGGCCTTTTTTGATTCACATTTTTTTGAGCTTCTACTGCTCACTCGATTTGCTGATTGAGCAAAAAAAAGACCCGATTTGTATCGGGTCTTTTTTATTATCCAAGTTTGAATCGGATCGGTAATCTCATTCGCGTACGAACTGCTTTACCTCTTTGTTTACCAGGCTCCCACTTAGGAGCTGCTTTAACAATTTTTACCGCTTCCTCGTCGCAACCTCCGCCAATACCTCTCAAAACTTCAACGTCTTGAATGGATCCATCGGTGTTGATAACGAAAACCACAATAACTGTTCCTTCAACACCCATTCTTCTAGCTTGAGTTGGGTATTTGAGGTTATCAGAAAGATATTTGTTCCAGCCAGACATTCCCCCAGGAGGGTTAGGCTGTGTTTCTACGACGTCAAAGATTTGATCGGCTTTTTCTTCCTCGATTACTACTTCTTTGATGGCAACTTCTTTAATCACCGTGGTTTCTTTCACGTCAACGTCAAAGTTTACATCGATTTTCTCTTCGATTTTTACCTCATCTGGAATCTCTTGGATTACAGGCTGCTCCATCGGTGGTGGCGGTGGTGGTGGTGGTGGCTGCTGTGTAATGGGTACATCTAGGATGTCTTCGAAATTATCTGCAGCATCTCCTAAATCTTTAAGAGCGCTATCGTCATAAGACTTGTATTCGAAGGCAGCTAGAGTGAGACCAACTGCTACTGCAAGACCTAAGTTGGTAAACATACCTACACTTTTGTTCAAGTCAGCTTTAGGAGTCTTTTTTACTTCCATGATGAATTTTGTTTATGTAAGGTTAATCGGTTTTATTTTCTATAACAAGTGTAAGAATTATTGGAGATTAATCCAAAATGAATTTACAAGAAGGACGATATAAATATCCAAATAATCCTGAAATAACACCTAACACATTGATAGCTAGATCATTTAAATCAAAGCTTCGGTTGGGGATTAGGTGTTGAGCGGTTTCTAAACATATGCTTGGTAAGAAAGCCAATAGGATGAAGTTCAGCAAAATTCGCTTTTTTCTCCAATCTTCAACTTTTTTACGGATACCCACACCCGTACCTAGGTAAGCGAGTACAAAAAAGATAATGAAATGGATTATCTTATCCTGAAAACTAACTACAGACACATCAGGAAAGGCAGTTCCTGGAGTAAGCATGGCTAGGCCACAGGCGCTTAACCAGACTCCATACCAGACTATCCTGCGCATGGGGATTTATTCTCCGATAAGCTCCTTGTAGGCTTCAGCATCTAAAAGATCTGCTGGGAGAGTTCCGGTAAGTTTAACTTTTACCATCCATCCTTCAGTGTAAGGAGAGTCGTTGACAAGCTCTGGGGAAGATTCCAATTCACCATTGAGTTCAAGGATCTCGCCAGTAACCGGCATAAATAGGTCAGAAACAGTTTTTACCGCTTCTACAGTTCCAAATACTTCTCCTGCTTCAAGAGTTTCTCCTAGGGTTTCTACTTCCACATATACGATGTCTCCCAACTCTTTTTGAGCAAAGTCAGTGACGCCAATCGTGGCAATATCTCCGTCGATTTTGACCCACTCGTGGTCTTTGGTGTACTTAAGTTCTACTGGAAAATTCATGATGATTTTTTTAATTCTTTCAAAATTAAAAGTATTCGGGAGAGATTTAAATCTATTGGGATAAATTAAATCTTAATTGCCCTCCAAAAGCTGTATTTGATCTTCTGTAAGCGGTGGTTACGCGTGGATCATTGACTGTTCGCTCAAAGTATAGCGTCAAATTCAAGCTTCGGTTGATCACATAACTGAGCGTGGGTCTAAATTGGAAGTTGAAGTTTCCATTCGTCACGGTCGCTTTTTCTTCAATTTTCCGTTGCACCTGTTGGGTGTTGCCAATCTTCGTGTCCAGACGCATTTGGAGGTCGTTCTTTAGTACCTTTTGTCGGCCACCAATTTGGAATGGAATTTTTACGCCCGCTTTGGTGTAGGAGAGTGTCAATCCAAAATCACTGCTGGATTGCTCTGTAATCTGTGAATTAGAAAAATTCAAGCCCAAATTGCGCTCTCTGTTGTAGTTCACAGCAATATTCATTCGCTGTTTGGTTAGGACATCCACACCAATTAGCGGAGCAAATCGTTCGGTCAGCACTACCTGATTCAAAATGTAAATCGGGATAAATTGTCCTTCTAGATTCGTGAGGTTAGGACGTTGAATCTGTTGTAGCGTGTTAAATAACTCCAAACCTTTTTGGTATTGCAAGGAATTGGAGAAGTTGCTCACATCGTAGGTAGAGCTATAGGCATGAGTTAGGTTGATGCTACTGAAAAGTTCGCTAAGCCCTTTCAATCGAGACAGTCCTCGGTAATCCACGCGCCAGTTGGGTAAAGGTGTCTTTGGGAATGGATTCAAATTAGCAGTAGAAGGGTCTTGGCCTCGATAGGCTGCCAAGAAGGAAGGAATCAACACATCCTGCCCATTAATCGGAAATTCCCCAGCTCCAGTAGCTTGTTGATCCAAGCGTTGTTTGAAGATAGCCCTGAAATTCTCAAAGTCAGTAAATAAAGCAGATTCGTTTCGGTCGTTATTTTTTGCAAAGGTGGTTCCTATGAGTACGGTAGAGATGCTGTAAGAACCCATGCGACTCGGACTAAGCGATTCGAAGCTGCCCGGACTAGTGACACTATTTCTAAAGATTTCACTGTAATCTCCAATTTCCCGTTTATTGGCTTCTAAGGTTACTCTGAAATCACGAATAGGCTCTGCCAACCCCTTTATGGAGAGGTTAATGGCTTTATTTTGTCGAAAACTCTGAGTCAATTCAGGGCTAGGAGCCATATTTCCATTTTGCCCGAGTTGGTAGCGGAGGGCTGGGTTTTGGCTTCCAAAAACAAAGGCCCAGCCGGGATTTTCCCAGGCTCGATCCATACCGAGAAGACCTGTATTGGGCATGTATCCAGGCAAGAATGTTCCCTCTATGATGCCATAGTTGAAGGTGACTTCCTTCAGAAGCATGGCTAACTTAAGGATGCTTCGCGTGAGCGGAGTGCCGATGGTATCGCTTGCATTTGTGCTAGGTCTACCGGGAATACTCGGTCTCTTGGGGGCATTGATAGCGGCGAGTGACTTGCTTTTATTGTACAGTTTGATCAAATCCAACTTGCCCGATAGGGTTTGCTCCCTCGTGTTTTGGATCACGTTACCCAAGGTGTCCCGTTGCCCGATGGCACCCGTTTGCCAGGTATAGGTGCTCAGGTGCCTGTAGTCTGTTTGAATCCAGTCGGTGATCGTAAGTTTGGCAAATGGTAAGGTGTAATTGACCGTGGCGGAATGATTGTAATTGGTCGCACGGCCAAAGCGAAGAAAATTGGCTTTAACGGAATCAATCTTTGCTTGTGAATCCAAATCTCCTTCGGGTTCATCAACGACCGCTGCTGCACTGGCAGCTAGTTCTGCTCGCAAACTGGAAGATAGGTCCCAATTGATGTTGAAAGAGCGGTTCATGAAGAAGGACTTCTGAAATAAGGGGTCAACCCCTGCTGTGCTGAGTTGGTCATTGCGGTATTGCGACCTTGTAAATCTTCGATCTACATCCATTCGCGCCAAAAGTAGCGTCGGCGATAGGTTCAGGTTAATGTCCTTGATTAGCTTGAGGTAAGGGCTAGTCATGCCTTCAGACTTTTCAAAGGGAGCGATTTTTAGCTCCTTTGGTTGGTAGCTGTAGGTTACATTTCCTTTATTCGTTTTGAAGTTGTAGTTCTGCAGTTGCGCATTGGTTTGGGTAACCGTACCGGTGGCATATGAAAAAGCCAAATTGGATAGGTCGTAAATGCGGCTAGGTGCTTCCTGATTTTTCTTCAGTTTCCGAACGTTGTTCAAACTGACATTCTTTCGTGACAATTGATCCAAAGCGATGTCCCGGTAGGCATCTTTGTCAGCGGCAGTTGCAAACTTTTCTAAAGCAACTTCAAAGGGAACGTCCGGATTTAACGGATCGTATTCAGGTCTGGTAGAGGAATTTTCAACTGAAAAATACAGCGGAATACTTACGCCTAGTCCTTTGGGAAGAAGCTTGTCTACTTCCACATTGGTGGAGATGTCGTAATTGGTGGTCGCTTGGCGGCTACGTTGCGAAAGTTTTGTTTCCAAGCCTCCAAATCCGATGGAATTGTGGCGAATGGAAGCGGAGACTACTGCTACATCGGCAATCTTGGTGTTCAGGTAGGCATTGGCTGCCCAGCCATTCGTTTTGGTAAATCCGGTCACCCTAAGTTCATTGGCCCATAGGCAAATGCTCTTGGAGGAACCGATGCCTTTCCCTGGATTTCGGACACCGATCATCATTCCCTGAACCTGGTTGAGCTCTGGTCGGCCCATCACCGTTACCTTGTACTGGCGGATCATCTTGCTGAAGGGAAGGGTCAATGGAGACTGGGCATTGTCTCGCTCTGCCTTGAGGCCGACGATTTCCTGAATGGCAATATCGATTTCATTCTCTTCAGGCCATACGATTCGCGGATCGTTACTTCCTAAGGAGGATATCTTTAACGGAACCTCAATCTCATAGTAGTTATCGGTGTAATCTGTTCCCAATCTCAAGAAAGCGGATACTTCTCCATCTCGTGCATCCTCGCTATTTGCATGGAAAAACAGCTTGATTCGCTCGTATTGTACCAAGTCAATGTTGATGTTTTTGAATACGGCCCGCGCATCTTTTGGTGCCAAATCTTCCACACAAAGACGAAGGGATTGCTCATTGAGTCTACGCTCAATTGCAGAAGTATTGTCTCGATCCCGCTGAATGCCCGGAGGCAATACGTATGGGCTTGAGGTGGCGCTGCCCTGTGAATTTTGCTCGATGTTCACCACATCTACCGTTAGGTTGGAGTTGTCAGGCTCGGGCAACTCAAAAAATCCGCGTTCGAATAGCGACTCCTGGAAGGCTCTCCATTGACTGCCCACCATTCTGAATTCTGCCATTCGAAGCACCACCGGTTGTTGAAAATCGGTGAGGTAGGTGCGCATCCATCGGATAGATTTGAATCCGGAGATATCGCCTTGAACCCGATCTGGCTGACGCACTGGAATACGGAATAAGTACCAGTTGACTTGCTCTCCACCTTCGGTATGGGTCACTTGATCTACGATGTAGTTGTTGCCTACCTTCAGTTGACCTGGCCGCAGGTCGATTTCGTACTCGTAATAATTTTCGAGCTCGTTGATGGTATTGTCGGTGTTCAGGTCTTCGTTGTCAGGTATATTAGTTCCCGATGGGGTGTAAGGAAGATTTTGGTCTGCGGAAACAGGGGTGTTTCCTTCATTTCCATTGAACTTTTTGTAACGCTCTAGAATTTTGGTGTTGGCCTGATCAAATTTCGAATCCAAGTAGTATTGAAACCCATCGGCAGAAACATCTTGTGTCAGTGCATTTTTCGCTGCAGGGGAGATGCTGAGTCGATCCAAAAATCGTCCTTTGAAATAAGTGGCTTCGTCTTCATTCTTGAGTCCGTCGAACCCTACATCTTGATTGACCCGAGCGGTGGCCGAGTTGTCAAATGCGGGCAGCAAAAACTGCTGACGGGTAATTCTTCCCCATTCGTTCGCAGATGTTTCGGCAGGATCTCCATCCGAAGGGAGTCCATTTTCAAAAGCATGACTTCCATCCTTGATGACATCTTCAGAAATATCCCCAAGGTTTAGGAATAGTTTTCCACCTGTGGTGTTGTTCTGATTGAAAATCCCATCCAGCACTTTTCCATTTTCCCCAGGAAGGAAAGGGTCCATCATCCAAAATTCTACATATTCAATATTTGTTCGGTCAAAATCCACTTCGGTAGTGATGGCTCGTGTCACCCCTCCGTAGTTTTGCCTAGGATTTGGCAACAATCCCTCCGTAGTAAGCCCTGGGTTGTAGTTGTACATGCCTCGCTCCTGCGGGAAAAAGGCCAGTTCAAATAAGGGTTGCGGGACCAAGATTACCTCCCGATCTTGATTTTTGAATATTTCCTGAGGGATCACCCGCCTCACATAGTGGTTTCTGCGGTCTTGAGCAGTGATGTTGGTGGGCACACCTGGCCCTCCATCTCGGTAAAAAATATTATCAATGTTGTACCAAGCCAAGCGCGCGCGGCGGTAGCCACTGCCCAGATTGTCCTCGGTTTGGTTACTCAGGTCAAATCGGTTGTCAGCGGTTTTTGGGGTGGAAGCCAATTTCCAATTTTGATTGGCTTGTGCGCCCAGAAAAAAGGGAGTTACAGCCGCTTCAAAGTCATCAATGTAAGAGGCTGCATCTCCATTTACAGTATTGGATGTTCCTGGAATGAGGTGGGCAAACTCTGCATTAAACTGAACGAGCGATTTTTCCTTTGTATCGGTAAAGGGCAGCGCATCGGCCAACTTGGTCAGAAAGCGGGATTCACTGTTGTAGTTGACATCCAATCCCCACAAGCTATTTCGTAGCGTTTCATTTCCTGTGGCGATACGTGATACATTGGGGCGCTCGTTTAGGAATAGGAAGGTGCCTCCAAGGGTCAATTTTTTATTTGCAATGTAATCCAATCGCGTGCCAAGCAAGCTCCTCGTTTGAAACGAAACTAGGTCTGCTTTTTCAAAGCTGACATTGATTTGTTTGCCTGATTGGAGGATGGCATCGTTAATGATTACAAGTCGGCCAATGTTGTAATCTATGGTGAAGTCTACCCCTTCGGTGAGTGGGATATTTCCTGCTTGTACCGTCACGGATCCTGGCGATATATTCAAGCCAGGAAGTTGGATTTCGCTGGCTGAACCAGCCGTAAGCCTACCTTTGATCCAGAATTTGTTGAGCCGAGTGACTAGCTCCGCATCTGCTTGCGTAGTTTGGTAGAGCGTGTCATAGACGTATTTTTCTTGAAGTACCCGTTCATCGGGGTTGAATTTTCGTGCAAGGTTCGACCCAAAAGGTTCCAGAACCGGAAAGATGAGTAGCCCTCGGTCGGAGAGCATCGTAATCCCTTCCACAAAATCAAAGTTCCCATCCGGTGCAGGATCGTTTTGGGGGTTTAAGTTGTCCAAGCCTGTCAGACGAATCAAGGGGATGTCCTTTACCTTGGCACCTTCAAGGAGTGAGGGATTATCTAATCCTGTGCGATCGTCTCGGTAGATCACCTGCAATTGAAATCCATCCCGTGCTACTTGGCTAGCATTGAGGCTGTAGATGTTTTTCATCATCAAATCCCAAGTAGGTACTTGGGTATTGATGCGTGCAGGACGGAGGAGTTTGAGGAAAATCAACTCATCTTCTCTTCGGGATTGGTAGTCTTCGGTCAGTTCACCCACTTTGAATACCTGCCCATTGTAGGTGTATTCGTAGGAAACTGCAATTACCTCGTCATTTTGCAGCCTCCGAAAGAGGGAAATGAATCCCAGCTGTCCGTTAAAAAAGTATTCGGTTTGGTCGAGCTTTCGAGCTCCATTGATCTGTTCAAAGTCTACTCCTTTTTTTATTCCTAGATCTCCTTCCAAGGCACGCGCTCCAGAATCAAAGGGCCTAAATGCAGGACTACCATTGATACTTGCATACAGGCGGTTGGCTCCATTGCTGGCAGGGCTAGTAGCAATTCCTGGCCCAATCGCAGGATTTCCTGGGTTGAGCAGTACTTTTCCTTCACCAAGGTCCATAAATGCAGCAAAATTCCGAAGTGTTTCGGTATTCGTTGCCCGGTTCATTACGTACACTTCTACACGGGTGATGTTGACTCCCGAGGTCACCTGAGGAAGACCCTTCAGCCAGCGTTCGTAATTTTCTCTAAAGAAGTGACTAAGGAAAAAATGGCGGTTTTCGTCGTATTTGGAACCTTGAATGTCAAATGCGCGGCCCTGTCCATTGGCATCTATCACCAAGTTATCCCGCCTCCCTCGTTGGGTGGAGGCAACGGCTGTGACATTGAGCTTTCCAAATTTCATTTCTGTTTTGACACCAAAGAGGTTTTGGGCACCTTGGATGAGCCGATTTTGGATGGGTAAACTCACATTTCCGAGTTCAATGGACTGGATGATATCCTCATCAAATCCATCGTATTCCAGTTTGAGTTGATTTTGAAAATCAAAGGAGTTGTTGGAGTCAAAATTCGCTCCAATCTTTAGTTTCTGTCCCAGGTTTCCATTGACAGCCATTTGGATTTGCTGTTGGAAATTGAAATTCCCATTTTTTTGCTGGCGGATAGGAATGGTGGGGTTGTCTATCCTTCGGAATATGGCGCCAAAATCAAGATTGACATAGCCAGTTGGAATGATATTTATCGAATCGCCCCCAAAGATGCGATCAAAGGTTGGGCTCATGGTAATGGGAGGAATGAGTCTTCTGCCTTCTACAGCACTTTCTCCGTCTATTCCTCTCGAGCGAGTTTTCCAGTAGTCTTGCCTCACTTGGAATTCTTGCAGTTGTGCGAATTTGTCAAACTCGTATTCCTGCTGGTTGCCCATTCGCGTGCTGTCCAACTGATCTACCACCTGGTATTTGAGTGTGGAGTCCATCAAGACCTGCACATCTCGGTTGACGGCAGAACTAGGAAAAAAAGGAGATTTCTGGGTTAAAAAGGGATTTCGATAGGGATAGAGGGGCGAAGTTCTTCGCGTTTGCCACAGTAAAAAGGAGGGCGCCAATCGGCGCTCATTTAACGAATCAATCCGAGACTTGGGACTTGTTGTTTGTTGCGCTTGAAGGGTACTGACGGGAAGGGAGGCAAGGAGCAATCCTAGGAGGATGGTGATCCCCCCAATCGGATTTTTCATAAAGAAATGGAAGTCCTGAATCTTCAATTCAGTGGAAATTAAGAAGTTTTTAATGATGCCTTAATGAGCTCTTCTAGGGAAATAGTTCCACCACTCTTTTTGAGTACCAGGGCAATATTTTTCTCTGCCACAGCTTTTGGAAAACCTAAAGTGACTAGAGCTTGTAACGCTTCTTCTCTGATTTTATTGCCTCCATTTAAAAATCCTAATGGAGTGGAAATTTCTCCGCTTCCTGATTTGCCAACCTTATCTTTCAATTCCAGGATAATTCGCTGGGCAGTTTTGGTTCCAATTCCTTTAACTGCCTGTATAGTAGCTACATCACCTGATAGAATGGCCTGTTCGATTTCAGTGCTTGTTAAGGAAGAGAGGATCATGAGTCCTGTACTCGGACCCACTCCATTGATAGAGGTAAGTAGAAGAAAGAGTCGCTTTTCCTGTTCTTCCTTGAATCCATAAAGGGTATGTGCATCTTCCTTGATGTGCAGGTAGGTCAGGATTCGAAGCTGCTCCTGATCCTTGATGGCGGTGTAGGTTTGAAGGGATATTTTGACATGGTAGCCAATTCCCCCTACATCGATAAGTAAGTAAGTTGGGTCTTTGTGAACTAGTTTTCCATTAAGGTAATCTATCATAAGCTTTCTTTGCTGGATTGGGCATCCACTACGGCGATGGCTACCATATTGACGATTTCGCGGATGGAGCTTCCCAGCTGCAGAATATG